>NZ_JAGQCS010000001.1:300000-478939 GCF_024346315.1 Cyanobium sp. ATX 6F1 | reverse complement strand
TGCCAGGTAAAACTTTCATCCAATACCATCAGCTCAAGCTGCCGATCATCCGAGAGGAGTGAGTGGCGCGAGTGAGATGGAGAGAAGGCCACCCGAAGGGGTGGCTTTCTTGTGTCTGGAGATTCTGTGCCTCGTACGCGAGCACCCATTGAGAGATCTGATCGGGTGGCGCTGTTTATGTTATGGCTGGAGTATTCCCAGGCGTCCCGTTCGGTTCACTTAATTAATGACAATTTGATCAAAGTGAGTGATCCTGGCGAAGCCTTCATTGTCCCGTGCTGGGTTCCCTGGGCGGTCACTGAAAAGTGCCTTCATGCCGGCTGATTGGGCCGCTTCCAGTTCAGCAATGGAATCACTGATGAACAGGGTTTGATTGGGATCAACTTCCATTTCAGCGGCGATAAGTTTGTAGCTATCCATTGCCTGTTTAGGGCCCGTGCGCGTGTCGAACCAGTGGCCGAACAGATCCCTCAGGTCCCCCTCTGTTGTGTGTCCATAGAGCAATTGTTGGGCGGTCACGGACCCCGATGAGTAGACCGCCAGGTTGACTCCAGCCATGGCCCATGCCCTCAGGGCCGGGGGCACATCGCTGTAGAGAGGCGCCAGCAGTTCGCCGTTTTCATAGCCGCACTCCCAGATCAGCCCTTGCAATTGCTTCAGTGGTGGGAGCTTGCGGTCTTGATCGATGAGCCATCCCAGATAGGCCACCAGCTGGGCATGGGAGTCCAGATCAACTCCGATCGCCCTTGCTTCCGGGTCGATGGCTCTGGCCTGTTCCGCCTCATCGAGGAGGCCTCGGACGGGCTCTTCGTGACGGTGGCGCTCCAGATACTCCGCCAGATGGTTTCGGGCATAGGGGAAGAGTGTTTCTGCCACAAAGCTCACCGGACAGGTGGTTCCCTCGATATCAAGCAACAGATGGGTGATGGGGGCCATGGAGAGATCCTGGGTCGTCGTCAATGGCTGGGATTGGGCAGGCGATTGAGCCCATCCAGTAACAGTTGCCTCCAGTGTTGCTCCAGCAGGAATTCCAGGATTTCCAAGTGGCGTCGGGCGCTGAACAGCGCATCTCCCCAGGCGTACAGCCCATGGCCAGCGATCAACAGCCCCTGGGGCGCATCGGCCAGCAGGGGAGCGGCCCGAACACTCAGCCGCCTCAGGTCCTGGTCGTTGGCGAGCACGGGCAGCCGCACTCGCGTGTCATGGCTGTGTATTCCTTTGAGCCCCTTGAGCATCTCCAATTGCTCGAGCACCACAGACCCATCGGCGCCGGAGGCTCCAGGGCTGTGGCGATCAGTTGCCAGGGCCCGGCGCGACAACAGTGTGGCGGCCTGGGAATGGGTGTGCAGCACGGCCCCAGCGCCCGAGCGCCGCACGATCTCCAGATGGAGGAGGGTCTCGGCGCTGGCGCGTCCATGGCCGCGTAGCACCTGTCCGTCGCCATCCACCACGATCAACGCCTCAGGGGCGACGGTTCCCTTGTCGACACCACTGGGGGCCATCAACAGCTGCAGCGGTTCACGCTGCAGCACACAGCTGAAGTTGCCGCCGGTGCCATCGCACCAGCCCCGCCGGTGGAGGGCCGCGATGGTGGAGCTCAGGTCTTCGGCGAGGTCGGCCGTCACGGCAGATGGGCACTGAACTCCCTTCTAGCCCACGGGCCTCGGCTCAGTGCTGGCAGCTGGGACACCAGTGGCTGCTGCGTCCCGCCAGCCGCTCCCGCGCAATGGGGGTGCCGCAACGGCGGCAGGGCTCGCCCGTGCGCCGGTAGACCCAGGCCTGCCCCCCATAGCTGCCGTTGGTTCCGGAGAGGTCGCGGAAGTCGCTGAAGGTGGTGCCGCCGGCCCCGATGCTGGTCTCGAGGATCTCCACCAGGGCCCGTTGCAGCCGCTCCAAACGGCGGGGGCCCACCCGTCCGGCCGCCGTGGCCGGTGCGATGCCGGCGGCGAACAGGGACTCATCGGCGTAGATGTTTCCCACACCGGCCACCAGGCTCTGATCCAGCAGGGCCGCCTTGATCGAGCGTTTGCTGCCCGCCAGCCGCTTCTGCAGATAGGAGCCATTGAAGTCCGGCCCGAAGGGTTCAGGCCCCAGCCGCCTCAGGCCGGTGATCACGGTGTCCGTCGCTGAGCCGGGGGGCACCCACCACATTTCGCCGAAGCTGCGCAGGTCCACGAAGCGCAGCTCCTCGCCCCGGTCGTTCCAGAGGCGCACGCGGGTATGCCGGCATGGCTCCCGCGGCGTCTCGATCCAGAGGAACTGGCCGGTCATGCGAAGGTGCACCCCCCAGGTGCCCGCATTGGCCTCGCCTCGGTGCAACTCCGCCAGCAGGTACTTGCCCCGGCGGCTCCAGGCCCCCACCCGGCACCCCTCCAGGGCGGCGCGAAAGGCGCCCGGGTCTTTGGGGGCGGCGATCGCCCGCTCCCTGAGCACCTCCAAGCGATCGATGCGGAAGCCTTTCAGCTGGCGCTCAAGCCCCCGGCGCACGGTTTCGACTTCGGGCAATTCGGGCAAGGAAACTCCCCTTTCGCACAGCATGAAGAAATCCCTGATCCGGTGGGCGGATCAGGGATCAAGACATCGAATGGAGCGTTGCAGGCGGGCCGTTCGAGCCTTTGGGCTCAGGCCTTCACCAGCTCGCTTTCGGCGAAGTTGTTGGTGTTGATGCCGCCCTCTGAGCCGCTGTAGCCGCTGTAGTTCACCTTCTCAAAGCGCACCACCACGGGGTAGCGGATGCCGGAGGTGTCGATCGAAGCGACGGTGCCGACTTCGTTGAACCAGTAGGACTCAGGACGCTGGATGCGCACCTTGTCGCCGCGGGAGATCGCCATCGCTGCGTTGAGGAGGATGTTGCTGTCGAAGGGACCATACCCCTCCTTTTTGGTCAAGGTTGCGGGGCCGTCACGAAATGTCGCTGCCCATGGATCGCCCGTTTGTGTGCCATCGGCCCGGGCCCCCGTGGCACGATCGCCTCCGCTGAACTTCGTCTGTGCTGGAAGCCCCCTCCCTGACCCTGGATCTGCCTGATCCGGAGCGGGACGACATCAGCACCATGGAGTTCCTGGCCCGGCTGGAGGAGGCCTGGGCCGTGTGCGATCGCTTCGACCTGCAGACCGAGATCTGGCGCGGCCGGATCCTGCGGGCCGTGCGTGACCGGGAGAAGCGGGGCGGTGAGGGCCGGGGCACAGGCTTTCTGCAGTGGCTCAGGGAGCAGGAGATCAGCAAGACCCGTGCCTATGGGCTCATCCAGCTGGCCGATTCCGCCGACAGCCTGGTGGGGGATGGCCCCCTGGAGGAGGCCTGCGTCAACAATTTTTCCAAGCGAGCCTTCGTGGAGACGGCCCAGGCGGACCCCGAGGTGCAGCTGATGATCAGCGAGGCAGCCAATGAAGGGCAGCAGATCACCCGCAAGCAGGTGCGCCGGCTCACCGATGAGTTCACCGCGGCCACCAGTCCGCTGCTGCCGGAGGAGATCCGCCAGCGCACCCAGGAGAACCTGCTGCCCCCGCGGGTCGTCGCGCCCCTGGTGCGGGAACTGTCCAAATTGCCGGAGGCCCAACAGGACGACCTGAGGCGGGTGCTGCGGGATGAGCCGGAGTTGTCGCGGGTCAAGGATGTGACCAACACCGCCCGCTGGCTGAGCAAGGCGGCCGAGGCGGGGCTGGCGGTGCGGGCCTTCCAGCAGGGGGAACTGGACCTGGAGAAGGCGATGCAGGAGGCCCAGCGCCTCGATGCCTTGGGGTTGCTGGCGGATGCGGTGGGCCAGGCCCAGCAGTTGGAGAGCGCCGTGCTCAAGCTCCACACCAGCTGGCGGCGGCTGGGCGGCCTGCAGGAGCGTCTGTGGTTGGAGAGTGGCAGCAGCACGCCCCACCTGCGGGAGCTGCTCCAGGCCTTGGGGAGTCTCAGCGGCGCCACCCTGCGGGTGTCCCTCGGGGAGCTGGCCGGCGGCAAGCGGGTGCGGCTGCAGCTGGTGGAGGAGTCGCCCGACCAGCTGGAGGCGCCGCCCCTCACCTGAACCCCCTCTCCCCCAGATCTGGTGCCGGTTAGGTTCGGGCATCGCCAGGGGTGGGGTGGAGGTGCCATCGGGCGCAATGCGTGCGGATCCGTCTTTGACCGATCCTCCCTCGAGCGATCCCCTGCTGACGGCGCTCCAGGCCCATTTCGGCTGGGAGGACTTCCGGCCTGGCCAGCGGCCGGTGGTGGAGGCCCTCCTGCAGGGGCGCGACTGCCTGGCGGTGCTGCCCACAGGAGCCGGCAAGTCGCTCTGTTATCAGCTCCCGGCCCTGGTGCGGGAAGGGTTGGTGCTGGTGATCTCCCCCCTGGTGGCCCTGATGGACGACCAGGTGCGCCACCTGCAGCGGATGGGCATCGCGGCGGCCTGTCTGCATGGCGGCCTCGATCTGCCGGCCCGTCGTCAGCTGATCACACGCCTGCGGGAGCGCAGGCTGCGCTTGCTGTATCTGGCCCCGGAGCGGCTCCAGGGGGAGGCCACCCGTCAGCTGCTGGAGGAGGTGCTGGAGCAGGGGCAGCTGGTGGCCCTGGCGGTGGATGAAGCCCACTGCATCAGCGCCTGGGGCCATGATTTTCGGCCCGATTACCGCCGGCTGGGGCAGCTGCGCCGCCTCTGCCCGGGGGTGCCTCTGGTGGCCCTCAGCGCCACGGCGGCCCCGCGCGTGCGCGCCGACATCATCCGCTTGCTCGAGCTGCGACGCCCCCTGATCCAGGTGCGCTCCGCCCGCCGCCCCAACCTGGCCTATGGCATGGCGCGGCGCCCCACCGATCCCCTTGAGCTGGTGATCGAGGCGGTGATCGCCGCCCGGGGGGCGGTGTTGATCTATGCGCGCACGCGCCGCTCGGTGGGGCGCTGGGCCTCCCTGCTCACCGCCGCCGGCATCGAGGCGAGCCCATACCACGCGGGCATGGATCCGGAAAGCCGGCGCCTGGCCCTGACCCACTTCCAGGAGCACCCGGCGCCCGTGCTGGTGGCCACGGTGGCCTTCGGCATGGGGGTGGACCGCTCCGATGTGGGGCTGGTGCTGCACCTGGACCTCCCGGCGAGTCCGGAGGGGTATCTGCAGGAATCGGGCCGGGCCGGGCGTGATGGGCTCCCGGCCCGCTGCCTGGTGCTGTTCGATCCGGAGGATCGCGCCAGCCTGGGCTGGGCCATGCGGGCGGCGGGCCACCAGCTCAGCCCCGAGGCCCGCCAGCAGGAGCAGGTGCGGCTCGAGCTGGCCCAACGGCAGCTGCGGCGCATGGAGGCGGTGGCTGAGGGGGAGGAGTGCCGTGAGCAGGCCCTGTTGCTGGCGGTGGGGGAGTTGGTGCCCCCCTGCGGCCGCTGCGATGCCTGCAGCGCCCGGCCCCAACGCCAACGCCAGGACTGGAGCGAGCAGGTGGGCCGGTTGCTGGGGCAGCTGGAGCAGCGGGACGGCGTGGGCCAACGGGGCCTGGGGGAGACCCTGGCCGGTGAGGGGGACTCCCCTGAGGAGCGTTGGCGCTGGCTGGCCCGGCGCCTGATCCAGGAGGACCTGATCAGCGAGAGTGACGACGGTGCCCAGCGCCTCTGGCTGCGGCCGGCTGGCCGGCGCTATCTGCTCCAGCCCTGGCCCCTTCGCTGGGCGGCCTGAGGGGGGTCAGAGCCCCTTGGCCCTGCAGAGGTCCTTCACCAGCTGCGACTCGAATTCGGTCTGGGGGGCATCCCAGGTTTTCCAGGCGCCGGACTGTCCGGTGGCGTTCAGCTTGCGGGCGGTGCAGTTGATCGCCAGGTAGAGAGGTTGCCCGTTGCTGTTGAGGCTGGGGGCCACGTAGCTGCCGCCCATGGGCTGCCAGTTGGCCCAGTCCACCTGCAGGGGGCCGTAGGTGCGCCAGTCGGGAGTGCTGGCCTTGGCCACGGCGCCGGGTTTGGCGGCTGCGCTGGCCGCCGTGGGATTGGGCCGGCTGGCGACGACCGGTCGGCTGGCGGTGGGTCGGCTGGAGGCGGCCACTGGGGCGGCGGTCGCCGGTTCGACGCTGGGCTTGGGCCGGGCCGTGGGCGACGGCTTGGGAGCTTCCGCACTGGCTGTCTCGACCGCCGCCTCGGGGGTGGGCCTGGGCCGGGGGGCTGGGGCCGGTGCTGGTTTAACGGTGGTGGCGGGCTTGGTCGTGGCCACCGCTGGAGTCGGCTTGGGGGTGGGTTGCTTCTCCGCCGGGCTGGGCTTCGCCGCCACAGGGGCCGGCCTGGTGGCCGCCTTGCTGGCTGCGGCACTGCCGCCGGGCAGCTTCAAGCGGCTGCCGGCGGGGATGGAGTTCGGCTCCTTGATGTTGTTCAAGGCAATCAGGCGATCGATCGACACGCCATAGGCCTCTGCGATGTGAGACAGGGTTTCACCGGGCTGCACTTCGTGCTCCTTCGCCCCCTTGGCCACCGCCACGGGCTTGCTTCTGGCCTTGGCCGCGGCCGTTTTGGCCGCCCCAGGCACCACCAGTTGGCTGCCGGCCTGGAGGTCGTTGGCTGATTTGAGGTTGTTGAGCTGGATCAGACGGTCCACGGAGACGCCGTAACGATCGGCCAAGGCCGAAAGGGTGTCACCGGGTTGAACGGTGTAGGTGCCGCTCCCGCCAGGGGCGGCCTTGGCTCGGTTGGATCGGCCAGCGCCGGCCGCTCCTGGCACCACCAGTTGGCTGCCGGCCTGGAGGTCGTTGGCTGATTGGAGGCCATTGAGCTGCTTCAGCCGTTCCACCGAAATGCCGAAGCGCTCAGCGAGCTCCGAGAGGGTGTCCCCCGGCTTGACGGTGTAACCACCGCCCCCGCCACGGCCCGGCCGGGCCAGGCTGGTTCCGCCACCGCCGGGGACCACCAGCTTGCTGCCCGCCTGCAGGCTGTTGGCGTCCTTGAGGCCGTTGAGCTTGAGCAGGCGCTCCACCGTGACGCCGTAGCGCTCGGCGAGCTCGGAGAGGGTCTCACCGGGCTTGACCGTGTAGCTCCCAGCCAGGGCAGGCCAGGGCAGGAACAGGGCAAGGGCCAGGGCAGCAAGCGCTCGGCGCATGGAGATCGATCAGCTGGAGGAACCATAAGGACCTCCGCCCGTGGCGCCAGGGGGCCGTGGGCACGGGGCCCAGGCCAGCGATGGGCCGCGCTCAGCCCAGCAGCCGCTTCACCAGGCCCAGGCGCTCGCCGTAGGGGGCATAACGAAAGCGCAGATCCAGCCAGAAGGGCCGCCGCAGCACGCTGCGCCGGTGGGAGAAGGTCTCGAAGCCGGCCAGGCCGTGGTAACTGCCCATGCCGCTGTTCCCCACCCCGCCGAAGGGCAGATCGGGCACGCCCACCTGCATCACCACATCGTTGAAACAGACCCCACCGGAGCTGGTGCCCTGCAGCACCGCCTGCTGGGCTGCCGCGCTCTGGCTGAACAGGTAGAGCGCCAGGGGCTTGGGCTGACGCCGGATGTGCTCGATCGCCTCCTGCAGACCGCCCACGCTCAGCACCGGCAGCAGTGGACCAAACAGTTCGTCCTGCAGCAGTGGATCGGCCGGGTCATCCACCGCCAGCACGGTGGGGGCGATCCGCAGACCGGAGGGATCACACTGGCCCCCCGCCAGCACCTGGCCACGGCCTCTGGCCGCTTCCAGCAGGCCTGAGAGGCGCGAATACTGGGCCCGGTTCACGATCCGGGCCAGGTCGGGGGAAGCGAGCGGGTCGTCGCCATAGCTGCGCTGGATTTCTTCCTTCAGCTTCTCCACCAGGGCGGACCTCACGCTCTCCTCCACGAGCAGGTGGTTGGGCGCGATGCAGGTTTGCCCCGCATTCAGCCCCTTGCCCCACACCAACCGCCGCGCCGTGGTGGGCAGATCGGCATCGGCCAGCACGATCGCCGGGCTCCTTCCCCCCAATTCGAGCGTGACCGGCACAAGGTGCTCCGCGGCTGCGGCCATCACAAGCCGGCCCACCCGTTCGCCCCCGGTGAAGAAAATGTGATCGAAGGGCTCCTGCAGCAGGGCGGCGGCCACGCTGCCGTCCCCCTCCACCACCCGCACCACGGATGGATCGAAATGGAGCCCCACCAGCTCGGCGATCAGGGCGGAGGTGTGAGCTGCCTGCTCCGAGGGTTTGAGCACCGCGGTGTTGCCGGCCGCCAGGGCGCTCACCAGCGGCTGCAGCGTGAGTGAGAAGGGGTAGTTCCAGGGGCCGATGATCAGCACGCAGCCCAACGGCTCCAGGACCACCTCGGCCCGCCCCGGCCGCTGCGACAGGGGCAACGGCGCCCTGCGGGGGGCCATCCAGCGACCTAGCTGGCGCTGGGCGAGCTTGAGTTCGCTGCGTACCGCGACCACTTCGAAGTAGGCCTCCAGCGGCGGCTTGCCCAGATCGGCCGCCAGGGCCGCAAGGATCGCGCCCTCGTGCTGATCGATCAGCTGCTCCAACCGCTCCAGCTGGCTCAGGCGCCAGGCCCGGGGGCGGGTGTGGCCGCCCTGCACGAGGCCCCGCAGGTTGGCCAGGGGCAGGCGCTGGGGCAGAGAGATGGTCATGGTCGCGGGCACTGGATCGCCCCAGCCTGACAAGGCTGCCGCCCCGCCGGGGCAAGACATCACCCCTGCCAGCTAGATCAGGTGGGCTGCCGTTGTCCTCGGGAAGCGGGGATCCGATCAAAAGCCCTTGACGAGATTTGAACTCGTGACCTCTCCCTTACCAAGGGAGTGCTCTACCACTGAGCTACAAGGGCATGTGGAAAGGTGGGCCGGGTTGGATTTGAACCAACGTAGGCAGAGCCAGCGGATTTACAGTCCGCCCCCATTAACCACTCGGGCACCGACCCGAACCACACCGCAAGAACTTACCAGCCGACCTTCCTGATGCAACTGCTGCTGCTGCACGGCCCCAACCTCAATCTCCTCGGTACGCGGGAGCCCCATCTGTACGGCCACCAGAGCCTTTCCCAGCTCGACGACGACCTGCGTCAGCGGGCCCGGGACCTGGGCGCGGAATTGGAGAGCTTCCAGAGCAACCACGAGGGTGAGCTGGTGGATCGGATCCACCGGGCCCGGGGGGCGAGTGACGGCATCGTGATCAACGCCGGCGCCTACACCCACACCTCGATCGCCCTGCGGGATGCCCTGTTGGGGGTGGCGATTCCCTTCGTGGAGGTGCACCTGAGCAACACCCACGCCCGGGAGCCCTTTCGCCACCATTCCACCCTGGCGGATCGGGCCATCGGTGTGATCGCGGGTTTTGGACCCCTCAGCTACCGGCTGGGGCTTGAGGGGTTGGTGGCCCACCTGCGCGCCCAGCCGTGAGCCCCAGCACCGCCCCGCTGGAAACGGTTCGCATCCGCTGGCTGACCCAGGCCAGTTCAGCCGCCTGGCTGGAGCAGGCCCTGGCCCATCCCGACCTGGTACTGATCGATCATGCCCATTGCGAGCGCAAGGCCGCCGGTGTGGCCCTGCAGCTGATGTTCCGCTACCCCTCCGACACGGAGCTGGCGGAGGCCCTGAGCCCGCTGGCGCGGGAGGAGCTGGAGCACTTCGAACGGGTGCTGGCCCTGCTGCAGCGCCGCGGCGTGGCCATGCGTCCCCTGGCCGCCCCTCCCTATGGCGCCTCCCTTTCGGCCCAGGTGCGGCGCCAGGAGCCGGAGCGGATGCTCGACAGTTTGCTGGTGGCCGGTCTGATCGAGGCCCGCAGCCACGAGCGCATGGCCCTGCTGGCGGCCCACAGCCCCGAACCTGAGCTGGCGGCGCTCTATGGCGAGTTGCTGGCCAGCGAGGCGCGTCACTTCGGTCTGTATTGGGTGCTCTGTGAGCGGCGCTGGCCGCGGCCCGAGTTGATCAAGCGGCTGGAGGAACTGGCGGCGTTCGAAGCGGGGCTGCTGGCGAGCCTGCACCTTGAGCCCCGCATGCACAGCTGATCCCGCAGCCCTCAGTCCAGAAGCGGATAGCTCTCGGCGATTGGATCGCCGGTGAAGACAGCCACCCAGCCCTCGGGGTTGTCGAACAAGCGGATGGCGCTGAAGCGGGGGGCGCTGCCCATGTCGAACCAGTGGCGGGTGCCGGCGGGCACCCGCAGGAAATCCCCCTGCTCGCAGAGCACCTGGGCCACCTCGGCGCCGAGGTGCAGGCAGAACAGGCCGCGGCCCTCAACGAAGAAGCGGACCTCGTCTTCGGCGTGGGTGTGCTCGGAGAGGAACTTCTGGCGCAGGGCCACCCGGTCGGGGTGATCCGGGCTCAGGCGGATCGCATCCACGGTGGGGTAGGTGCCACTGGCCTGCACCCGGGCGATCTCCTCGGCGTAGGCGCTCAGCACGGCAGCGGCATCGGCCGCCTCTGGCAGCTCCGCTTGAACGGGCCAGCGATCGTAGCCGATGCCCCGTGCCGCCAGCAGCTCGGCGATCTGCTGGGGATCGCTGCTCTCCAGCAGGGGAGCGCCTGGCCTTTCGGCGCTGCTGGTTTCGGCGTAGAGGGTGAGGCGGCCCATGGGCAGAGAAGGCAGGGGTGCGGTGGGCCCGAGCCTAGAAAGAGAGCCCCTGGGGGCCGCGTGTGTTGGAGGAGTGGGGGGCAGAGACCCCGCCGCAGCCGGGGCTGACCCTGGTGGGGGTGGGGCCCGGCGATCCGGAGCTGCTCACGGTGGCGGCGGTGCGGGCGATCCGCGGGGCCGCTGTGGTGGCCTATCCGGTGGCCCGCCCGGCGGCCGAGGGCATGGCGGCCCGCATCGCCGCCCCCTGGATCGCCCCTGGCCAGCGGCGTCTGCCCCTGGTGTTCCCGATGGTGGAGGAGGCCGAACCCCGCCGGGTCGCCTGGCGCGCCGCCGCCCATGCCCTGGCCTCGGAGGTGGCGGCGGGCCATGCCGTGGTGCTGCTCTGTGAGGGGGATGTGTCGCTCTATGCCAGTGCCTCCTATGTGCTGCTGGCCCTGCGCCAGAGCCATCCGGGGCTGCCGCTGAAGCTGATTCCCGGGATCACGGCCGTGGCGGCGGCCGGGGCGGCGGGGACCTGGCCCCTGGCGCTGCAGCAGGAGCCGCTGCTGATCCGGCCGACCCCGGAAACGCCAGCTGAGCTGGCTCGGTTGCTGGATGAGGCGGCGAGCGCGGGGGCGGTGCTGGCGCTGCTCAAGCTGGGCCAGCGCTGGCCCTGGGTGCGGTCCCTGCTGGAGGAGCGGGGGCTGCTGGCGGCCAGCCTGTTCGCCTGCCGGCTGGGCTGGCCCGATCAACAGGTGTGTCCGGGCAATCAGTGGCCGGCGGAGGCGCAGCCCTACTTTTCGCTGGTGCTGGTGCGCCAGGGCTGGCCGACGGTGCTTCCCTAGATCCTGCAAACGGGCGAACGATGACGGCGATCGATTGGTTCAGCCTTCTGCACCCGGTGCTGATCATCCTGTTCGTCTACCCCGTGGTGGGGGCGACGATCCGGCTGGGGATCCTGGCGAGGGAGCGGCGGTTGAAGATCAACCCCCTGCCGCCCTCGGTAGGGGTGGAGCACGCTGAGCACGGCCGCTGGGTCGCCACCGGGGTGGTGGTGGCGGTTCTGGTGGCGCTGCTGTACTCCTTTTTGAGCAAATTCCTCAACCCCTCCACACCCTTTGACGGCGGCGCTCCGCGCCTGGCCCTGTTGCTGCTGGTGAGCGCCGGCACCCTGGGGAGCCTGCTCGCCCTCTGGCGGGTGAAGAAGCCATGGCTGCGGGCCAGTTTCGCCCTGCTCACCTGGGCAGGCATCCTGGGGCTGGGAAGCCAGGGCGAGATCTGGCGCCTGTCCGACAACCCCCTCAGCGGTGCCTTCTGGAGTTCCCACTACTGGGCCGGGGTCTCGCTGGTGGGTTTGCTTCTGTTCGCCACGGCGGCGAAGCAGGACATCCTGCGCTCGCTGCGAATGCGGCGCCTGCATGTGACGGCCGGGGTGCTTTCGGCCGTGCTGCTGGCGGTGCTGGGGATCACCGGCACCCGCGATCTGCTGGAGATCCCGCTGAGCTGGCAGAAGCCGGTGATCTACGGCTGCAACTTCGAAGCCCGCACCTGCCCAGCCCCGCCCCCGGCCTCCGCAAAGCCGCCCGCCTAGACGCCCGCCAGATCGCCGGCGGCCCGCTCCAGCAGCGCGTCGGCCTGGGCTGGATCGGCGGCTCGCATCAGGGCGTGGCGCAGCTGGGCCGCGCCGGCGAAGCCCTGGCAGGTCCAGCCCATGTGCTTGCGGGCGATCAGCAGACCGTGGTCGCCCTTGGCCGCCACCAGGGCCCGCAGCTGCTCCTGGGCCAGGCGGATGCGTTCGGTGGCCCCCGGTGTGTGGGGCACGGGGCGCCCGCCCAGGGCGGCATCGATCTGGCCCACCAGCCAGGGGGCGCCCATGGTGCCTCGGCCCACCATCACCCCATCGGCGCCGGTTTCCAGCAGGCAGCGCAGGGCGTCCTCGGGGCCTTTGATGTCGCCGTTGGCGATCACCGGGATGGCCAGGGCGGCCTTCACCCGGGCGATCGCCCCCCAGTCGGCGGCACCCGCAAACCCCTGCTCGCGGGTGCGGCCGTGGAGTGTGAGCGCCTGGGCTCCGGCGTTCTCCAGGGCGCGGGCGAAGCCCACCGGATCGGCCGAATCGCCGCACCAGCCCAGGCGGGTTTTCACCGTCACCGGAACACTCACCGCGGCGCTGACTTGCTCAACGATGCGGCAGGCCAGCTCCGGATCACGGATCAGGCCGCTGCCGCCCCCCTTGCGGGCGATCTTGCGCACCGGGCAGCCCATGTTGATGTCGATCAGAAAGGCACCGGCGGCCTCGGCTCGGCGGGCCGCCTCGGCCATGGCGCCGGGGCGGTGATCGAACAGCTGCACGCCGATCGGCCCCTCCTCTTCGCTGATCTCCTCGACCTTTTGGGAGCCGAAGCCCAGCTCCAGGCTGGTGGCGTTCACCATCTCGGTGAACAGCAGGGCGTCCGGGGCCCAGCGGCGCACCAGGGCGCGGAAGATGCGGTCGCTCACCCCGGCCAGGGGCGATTGCAGCACCCGGCAGGCCAGGCTGCGCGGCGTGCCCCGGCCCGGCAGCAGCAGGCCGCCGCGCGCCAGGGCCCGATCGGTCGGCTCGAGGTCGTGGAGCGCCAGGGGGCTCAAGGGACGCGGGGCGAAACAATGGAAGGCCATTCTCCCGCTGCCCCCTGCCGCCGCCCATGGCCCCCAGCTCCTACCCCCTGAGCCGAGCCCTGCTGGAGGCGGCGCTCGCTGACCGGCTCACGGACCGCTTCGTCTGTGAGCTGGTCTGGAGCCGGTTGGGCTACGAGCCGGCGGGAGCTGAGGGGGGCGCGTGGCGCTCCGGAGCGGCGACGCCGCCCGACTGGGCCGAGGCCTACCCCCTGGCCCCCGAGCTGATCGCCGAGCGTCCCCCGAGCGTGCGCCTGACCCGTTCGATTCAGGCGCCCCACAAGCAACTGCTCAAGGAGCAACTCGGCTTTAGCGGTTACCGCATCGGCGAGCTCTACCCCCGCCGCACCCGCCGGGCCACGGCGGTGAACTGGTTGCTGGCCCACCTGGCTGTGCGTGGGGAGCCACTGCCTGAGACCGGCCCCCTGCCGACCCTGCGGGAGCCGCCCGCCGATCCAGCGGCGGAGGATGGCATCGCCCCTCTGTAGGGTCAAGAGACGCAACTGTTGATTGGATCAGGCCTCTTGGCGCTCCCTGTCGTCGCCATTATCGGGCGCCCAAACGTAGGCAAATCCACGCTGGTGAACCGGCTCTGCCGCAGCCGTGAGGCGATCGTGCACGATCAGCCGGGGGTGACGCGGGACCGCACCTACCAGCAAGGCTTCTGGGGGGATCGCACCTTTCGGGTGGTGGACACCGGCGGCCTGGTGTTCGATGACGACAGTGAATTCCTGCCGGAGATCCGCCAGCAGGCCAACCTCGCCCTGGCGGAGGCCACGGTGGCGGTGGTGATCGTCGATGGCCAGCAGGGCCTGACCGCCGCCGATCAGACCATCGCTGAATGGCTGCGGGGCCGTCCGTGCCCTGTGCTGCTGGCGGTGAACAAGTGCGAGTCACCGGACGCGGGCCTGGCGATGGCCGCCGACTTCTGGGCCCTTGGCCTCGGCGAACCCCATCCGATCTCCGCCATCCACGGCGCAGGAACCGGTGATCTGCTCGATCAGGTGATCGCCTTCCTGCCGGCCACCGAGGAGGTGGAAACCGAAGAACCCGTGCAGCTGGCGATCATCGGTCGCCCGAACGTGGGCAAATCCAGCCTCCTCAATGCCATCTGTGGCGAGCAGCGGGCGATCGTGAGCCCGATCCGCGGCACCACCCGCGACACGATCGACACCACCCTCGAGCGCGAGGGCAAGACCTGGAAGCTCCTGGATACGGCGGGCATTCGCCGCCGCCGCAGCGTCAGTTACGGGCCGGAATACTTCGGCATCAACCGAAGCTTCAAGGCGATCGAGCGCTCCGATGTCTGCGTGCTGGTGATCGACGCCCTCGATGGCGTCACCGAGCAGGATCAGCGCCTGGCCGGTCGCATCGAGGAGGACGGCCGCGCCTGCGTGCTGGTGGTCAACAAGTGGGATGCGATCGAGAAGGACAGCCACACCATGTCGGCGATGGAGAAAGAGCTGCGCGCCAAGCTCTACTTCCTCGACTGGGCGCCGATGCTGTTCACCTCCGCCCTCACCGGCCAGCGGGTGGAGAGCATCTTTGCCCTGGCGTTTCTGGCGGTGGAGCAGCACCGCCGCCGGGTCACCACCTCGGTGGTGAACGAGGTGTTGCAGGAGGCGGTGAGCTGGCGCTCACCTCCCACCAGCCGTGGCGGACGCCAGGGGCGCATCTATTACGGCACCCAGGTGGCGATCCGCCCCCCGAGTTTCACGCTGTTCGTGAACGATCCAAAACTCTTCGGTGAGACCTACCGCCGCTACGTGGAGCGCCAGATCCGCGAGGGTCTGGGCTTCGAGGGCTCTCCCCTGAAGCTGTTCTGGCGCGGCAAGCAGCAACGCGACGCCGAACGGGATCTGGCCAAGTCCCAGGGGAAACCGGGCGGTCGTTGATGGACTGGCTCCGGCAGCTCCCCATCGGCCAGTACGTCGATGGCACCAGCAGCTGGCTGCGCCGCCTTGATCCCCGTCTGAAGCTGGCCTGGACCCTGGCCTTCCTGGTCACCCCGATCCTGGCCGGCCCCTGGTGGCGCCTGGCCCTGGTGGGGCTGCTGCTGCTGGTCACCGCCGTCAGTGGCTTGCCCTGGCGCCTTTGGCGGCGCAGCCTGCCCGTGCTGCTGGCCCTGGCCCTGCTGGTGGGCCTGCTCTCCGCCCTGATCCCCGTCGGCGAAACCGTGACCCGCCAGCTCAACCGTCCCCCGACGGAGCTGCTGCTGGAGCCCGTGCCGGCGGGCGGCCCGCCAGCGCAGCGCAGCGGTGAGGCCTGGGAGTTGCTGCGTTGGGGCCCCCTGCGGCTCGGACCCCTGCCCCTGGGCCCCCTGGTGGTCAGTCGCCGCTCGGCGGAGCTGGGGCTGAACGGGGCGACGCTCCTGTTCACCGTGATTCACAGCGCCAACCTGTTGCTGCTCAGCACCCCGCCGGAGGAGCTGGTCTGGGCCCTGAGTTGGTCGATCGGTCCCCTGGGGCGCCTGGGGCTGCCTGTGGAGCGCCTGGGCTTCACCCTGCTGCTGGCGCTGCGCTTCCTGCCCCTGGTGCAGGAGGAGTTCCAGAACCTGCTGCGCTCGGTCTCCACCCGGGCCGTGAACCTGCGGCGCCTGGGCTGGAAGGCCTCCCTGGGGCTGGTGCTGGCCCTGGGGGAGCGGCTGTTGGCCAACGTGCTGCTGCGGGCGGAGCAGGGGGCCGAAGCCCTGTTGGCCCGGGGCGGCCTGTGGATGGCACCCCGGGACTTGCGTCAGGCGCCCAGGGGCTCGGCCTTGCTTGATCTTGGCGGTGGCCTGGCCCTGATCCTGCTGTTCGGTTTGCGGTGGAAGTACGGTGCGCTCTGATCGGTGCCATTCCCTACAGACGACGTGAGCGCAGAGCATTACCTCAATCACCCCACGTTTGGGTTGCTCTACCGCGTGGCCCAGGCCGGTGAAGGCCGGGATCTCTACGCCACCCTCTACGCCCAGCGGATGTTCTTTCTGGTGACGTTGCAGGCGCGGGGGGCCCAGTTCGAGGTGCTCCCCCTGATGGACGCCCGCCACCTGGCCGAGCAGAACCTGGCCCGCTCCCGGAGGGATGGCAGCGAGTCCCACGCCCACTGGCGCCAGCTGTTCGACCAGACCTTCATCTGAGCGGGGACATCGTCGTGGACGGCCTTGCCGCCAGGCTGGATCAGCTGCGCTCGGCCCTGCCCGCCTCGGTGAAGCTGCTGGCGGTCAGCAAGGGGCAGCCCCCGGAAGTGATCCGCGCGGCGGTGGCCCTGGGCCTGCGCAGCTTCGGCGAGAGCCGGCTGCAGGAGGCGCAGGCCAAGCAGGGGGCCCTGGGGGATCTCGAACCGCTCGATTGGCATTTCATCGGCCGCCTGCAGGCCAACAAGGCCCGGGGGGTGCTGCGCCATTTCGGCACGATCCATTCCGTCGACAGCCTGGAGCTGGCCCAGCGCCTGGGGCGCATCGCCGCCGAAGAGGGCCTGAGCCCGGCCGTGTTCCTGCAGGTGAAGTTGCGGCCCGATCCCAGCAAGGGCGGTTTTGATCCTGAAACCCTGCGCCAGCAGTGGCCCGAGCTGGCCGCCCTGGCGCCGCTGCGGCCGGTGGGTCTGATGACCCTGGCGCCCTTGGGGCTGGCGAGCGACGGACGGCTGGCGCTGTTTCGAGACTGCGCTGCGCTGGCGGCGGAGCTGGGGCTTGGCGAGCTCTCGATGGGCATGAGCGGCGACTGGCCCGAGGCGGTGGAGGCGGGCAGCACCTGGGTGCGATTGGGGGGGGCGTTGTTTGGCTCCAGGCAGATGTGAACGGAGTTTCAGGACTCAGTCACACCTTGCAACCCATCCCGTGGGACGCTATTTAGGTTCTGTGACCACAGAGGAATTCAAGGTGTCGTTGTTTTCACGCCTGCGTGCTGTCGTTTCCGGAGACGACTACCTCGATGGTGACTACGACGACGAACTCGATTACGACGCCGAGGAAGGCACCGAAGGAAGTGCGGCAGCTCGCCACCACGGTTCCGGCCTCCCTGGATCCGGCGCCCTGGCGCTGAGCAGCGGTTTTGGAGCCGATGATCCCTTCATCGGCAGCAACGTGATCGGCATGCCGGGCCTGTCTTCCTCGGCGGCGGAGGTCACCTTGATGGAGCCCCGCAGCTTCGATGAAATGCCCCGGGCGATCCAGGCCCTGCGCGAACGCAAGACCGTGATCATCAACCTCACGATGATGGAGCCGGATCAGGCGCAGCGGGCCGTGGATTTCGTCGCCGGTGGCACCTTCGCCATCGACGGCCACCAGGAGCGCGTGGGCGAGAGCATTTTCCTGTTCGCCCCCAGCTGTGTGACCGTGACCACCACCAGCAGCGACGAGGCTTCTTCCCCCACAATTGTTTCCCGGGAGCTGTCCCAGGAGCAGGAGGCCGCCCCCAGCCCCGCCTGGGGCCGCAGCTCCGATCTCAGTGCCGGCCTGGGTGGTTGATCGCCTCAGCGGCCCCTGCCTTTTCCCCTGAGACCCTCGGGGTGATCGGCCTGGGCCGCATGGCCCAGGCCCTGCTGCTGCCTCTGCTCGAGGATGGTCTGATCGCCCCTGGCTCCGTTCGGGCGGCGGTGGCCACGGAGGCCTCGGCCCAGCGGTTGTCGGCGCTCCATGGCCTTGAGGTGACCACCGACCCCAGCCGCGCCTGGAGCGCACCTGTGCTGCTGCTGGCGGTCAAGCCCCAGCAGCTGGAGGCCCTGTCCCCCCCTGCCCCTGCGGCTAGCGCTGCCGGTGGCGCTGCTCCGCTGTTGGTGTCGGTGCTGGCCGGCGTCAGCCTGGCGCGGCTCCAGGCCCGTTTCCCGGGCTGGGCGGTGGTGCGCGCTGTTCCCAACACCCCCTGCCTGGTGCGCGCCGGCCTCACGGCCCTGGCCTGGGATGAGCGCGTCAGCCCCGCCCAGCGCCAGTGGGCGTTGCAGCTGTTTGGCCGGGTGGGGGAGGTGTTCGAGTTGCCGGAGGCCCAGCTGGATGCCTTTCTGGCCCTGACCTCTTCGGGTCCGGCCTTCGTGGCCCTGGTGGCCGAAGCCCTGGCCGATGGGGCGGTGGCGGTCGGGCTGCCCCGGGCGCTCGCCCACCACCTGGCCAGCCGCACCCTGGCGGGCACCGCGGCCCTGCTCAGCGAGCAGGAGCTACACCCCGCTCAGCTCAAGGACATGGTGGCCAGTCCGGGGGGCACCACCATCGCTGGGCTGCGCCGGCTGGAGCAGGCGGGGCTGCGCTCGGCCCTGATCGAGGCGGTGGTGGCCGCAGCCGAGCGCAGCCGATCGTTCGCCTAGGCCCAGTGGAGGGCGGGCCGGGGGCTCAGGGATCGACCTGCCTGGCAGCCCCCAGCTTTGGTTCGCTGCCGGCCAGCAGTCGCTGAATGTTGCTGCGATGCCGCCAGAGCACCAGGGCGGTGGTGAGCAGCGCCAGCAGCAGGTAGGCGGGCCGCAGACCACTGCCCTCGGCGGCAAACGAGCCCAGCATCAGCAGCGGCAGGCTCAGGGCCGCCAACACGCTCGAGAGCGACACGATCCGGCTGACACTGAGCACGGTCAGGAAGATGCCGAAGCAGGCCAGGCCCACCAGGGGCACCAGGCCCAGCAGCATCCCCAGCCCGGTGGCCACCGCCTTGCCCCCCTTGCCGCCCAGCCAGATCGACCAGCTGTGGCCGGCCAGGGCCGCCAGACCGCTCGCCACCACCCACCAGTCGGTGGCGGCTCCCAGGGCCAGCGGCGGCAGCAAGGTTTTGGCCAGCAGCACGGCGGCCGCCCCCTTGAGCACATCGACCAGGAACACCACCAGGGCCGGGCCCTTGCCGACTTCCCGCAGCACGTTGGTGGCGCCCGTGGAGCCGGAACCGTGCTCCCGCAGGTCGATGCCCTTGAGCCAGCGGCCCGCCAGCCAGCCACTGGGAATCGAGCCCAGCAGGTAGCCCGCCAGCAGCGTCAGCAGCAGGGTGATCGGCGCGTTCACAGCAGGTCGTCTTCGAGGGCGAGTTCGGCCGGGCCGGGGGCGAAGGCCAGCCAGAGCGGGAACTGCAGGATGGGAATGTCCACCACCTGCTCGGCCGCATCGACCACGATCAGGGGCAGCTCACCGCGCTCCTCCAGCCGGTCGGCCCGCTCGATCAGGGCATCGGGGCGCTCGAACAGCACGATGCCGCTGTTGGGGCCGAAATCCTCCCGCGCCAGGCCCAGGCAATCCTGCAACCCGCGGCGCCATTCCCCCAGCCGCTCCGGCTCACCCGCCAGCACCAGGGTCTGGAGGCGTTCGCCGTAGAGCTCTCCGAGCACGGCGATGGCGGCGGCGGCCACTAGGGCGTTTCGGTTGCGGCTGCCGCTGCTGGGCTGGGCGCCACGACCCCCCTGGCTCAGGAACCAGTCCTCCAGCAGGGCGGCCCCGGCGGGCTCGAGGGTGCGGCGCAGCTTCCAGGGATCGGCATAGAAGTCGGGCTGCCCCAGGAAGCGCTGGAGCCGCTCGCGGATCAGCGCCTCGTCCTGGCTGAACAGGCCTGCGGCGGCCACGGTGGTGGCGGCCTGCTGGGAGGCCACCGCCGCCGCCTGGGCCTGCTGATCGAGGGGGGAGGGCTGCACCAGCAGCGGCTGGTTCACCAGCTCCATCGATTCCGCCTGGATCACCAGCTCCTGGAGCGCACCCACCAGGTAGTCCTGAAACCCCTTGAGCCGCCGGGCGATCGCATCGGACTGGCCGGCGAAGCTGGCGCCGAGCTCCTGCTGCAGGACAGCGCGCCGGCTTTCGAGCTCCTTGATCTCCGCCTCCAGTGCGGCCCGCCTGTGGCGCAGATCCGCCAGGGCCAGATCCAGCAGCTCGCTCGGGGCGGCGGCTTCTGGCGAGGCTTCAGGGCCCGGCGGCTGGGGGGTCTCAGGATCGACCGGGCCGGGCAGGTCGGAGCCCGGGAACGGGGAATCGACGGGGCCTGTCATCGCACGTGCAGGGCGAGCTGGCGGCGCAGTTCGCTGGCATCAAACAGCACCGGCAGGAAATGGATGCTCTTCTGTTCACGGAAATAGAACAGCACCGGCAGCGGTGTCCAAAACAGGGTCCAGCCCAGCCAGGCGTCGTAGGGGAAACGGCGCAACTCGGTGCTCTGGCGCCAGACCACCAGCGCATCGCCGGTGAACTGCAGCCGCAGCAGGGCGGTCTGCAGCAGCAGGAACAGGCCGAACAGGCCTGTGGCTGAGGCCACCCACAGGGCCGGGCTCCACAGAAGCGTCAGGGGCAGCAGCGCCACTCCCAGCAGCATCACCCCCAACGCGACACCGAAGTGGGGAGCAAGAATCACCCCGGCGCTGGGGTCCGGAGCGCCCAGCGGGGTGGAGGGCGCCTGGGCGGAAGGGACAGTCATGGGATCCATTGTCGTGGTTCGAGTTGTCATCGGCCGACTCGTCATTGGCCGAAGAGCAACTGGGTGAGCACCACGTCCATCAGCGCCACGGTGATCAGAATCATCACCACCGCCCCGGTGGTGCTGGTGCCCACCTCCTTGGGCCCCCCCTTGGTGCTGAGACCCCAGCCGCAGGAGATCACGGCGATCAGCAACCCGAAGACCACCGCCTTGATCAGCATCGAGGGCAGATCGGAGGGCTCCATCCAGGTGCGCACCGAGTTCCAGAACACGGCCGGCGGGATGCCGTAGAGCGCGGTGCTGCTCATCTGACCCGACCAGACCGCCACCGCGAAGAAGAGCAGGCACTGCACCGGCGCCATGATCACCATGGCCATCACCCTGGGCACCACCAGGTATTCGACCGGGTCGGTGCGCAGCATGGTGATCGCGTCGATCTGCTCGGTCACCTTCATGGTTCCCAGCTGGGCGGCATAGGCCGTGGCCACCTTGCCCGTCATCAGGGTGGAGCTGAGCAGCGGGGCGATCTCCCGGGCGAGACCCAGGGCGAGGATGCCCCCCACGGTGGATCCGGCCCCCTGTTTGGTGAGCTCGGCGGCCACCTGGATGTTGAACACGGTGCCGGCAGCCAGGCCGGTGATCAGCACGATCAGGAAGCTGCCGGGGCCGGCCTCCATCATCTGCTCGAACAGATCGTTGACGCTGATGCGCCCCCGGGCGATGGCGGCGACCGCCTGGCCGCCGATCAGGGCGCTGGCCCCCAGGCGCCCTAGCCAGCGGGGCGCTCTCATGGGTGCCCGTGGAGCAGGTGGGCAGCCCGATCCGGCCAGCGCCGCATCACCAGCAGCCCCAGCACCACCATCACCGCCGGGATCAAGCCCATGCACAGGCGGATCGCCACCAGGGCGCTCTGGGGCTGAAGGATCGTCTGGGTGGCCTGGTAGCCGCTGAGGCTCATCAAGTTGCCGAAGAAGAACAGCGCCAGGGAGATGCAGATCTTCTGGGCCAGCACCATCCAGGCGCTGTACTGACCAGCCGGTTTCTCTGGATCGGCGTCGATCGCGTCGGGAAGCAGGGCCCAGGGGATCAGGTAGGCCGTGGAGGCCCCCAGGCCCGCGACCATGATCGTGAGCACCAGCAGGACCAGTCGCAGCAGATTGTCGGGAGAGCCGGTGGGGGTGATCGCTCCGTTCAGGGGGGGCAGCACCATGGCGGCCAGGCAGGCACCGATCCACAGGCCGCAGCCCAGCTTCAGCGCCTGGATCCGGCCGCTGCGGTAGGCCACGGTGTTCCAGATCCACAGGCCCCCCAGGGTGCTGACCATGAAGGGCAGCAGAATCCAGTTGCTCCAGCCCTCCGGCAGGCGCATCACCACGGGCAGATAGATCAGGGCGGCCGTCTGCATCAGTTGCAGGGCACACCAGAGCAGCAGATAAAGGCCCAGCACCCGGATGAACCGACCGTTGGTGGCCACCCGCTTGAGCAGGCGCCTCGTGGTGCCGGGGTGGCTGGTGGGTCGTTGGCAGTGGCGGGCTGCCGGGGCGAGGCCCCAGCCACAGAGGAGAGTGGAGCCGGTGATGATCACCCCAGAGAGCAGGCCCACCTGGAGGTAGCTGCTGGCGTTGGAGTGATCGCGCAGCAGCAGGGCACCGAGCACGATGCCGACCAAGGACGCAATGATCGAACCGGTGAACCGTGCTGTGTTGAGCCGAGTGCGCAGGGAGACATCGGTTGTGAGTTCGGCCGCCAGGGCGGCGTAGGGCAGGTTGACGCAGGTGTAGAGGCTGTTGGCCACCATCGAGATCAAGATGAAGAAGGTGAACTTCATCCAGGGACCGCCTGGCGGCAGCCACCACATCCCCGCCATGGCGATGCCGAGGGGCAGGGCGCTCCAGAGAATCCAGGGCAGGCGGGGGCCTGAGCGGGAGTTGGTCTTGTCGCTCAGCCAGCCCACGATGGGGTCGTTGAGGCCATCCCAGAGCCGGGCGATCATCAGCACCAGCCCTGCCATCCAGGGCGGCAGCCCGGCGGCTGAGGTGTAGAAGATGAACAGGTAGAAACCGATCAGCGAAGCGGCCATGCCGGTGCCGGCATCGCCCAGGCCGTAGGCCCAGAGCAAGCGTTGCCGGGCTCCCCCGCGCAGATCGGCCGCATCAGTGAGGACCCTCGTGCCGCCTTCGCTCAAGAGGCTGGGGATGGGGGCCAAGGGCTGGAGAGCGCACGCAGGCCATAATGCTCCAGCCAGCCGTGGCAGAGCGGCTGTGGCAGGCATCCCCAACCCCGTCCATGGGCTGGTAGGGATGTATCACTGCGGGCGTAGTTTAGTGGTAAAACCTCAGCCTTCCAAGCTGATGATGCGGGTTCGATTCCCGCCGCCCGCTTACTTTTCTCGATAAGGATTTTTCCTTCAAATCCCTTTCTGTCACTGGCTTTCGTGCTGCCAGTGGTTGGCTGGCTTTGGCTGGTCGTGCCAAGCTTTGAGGCCAAACATCTCACATAACGTCTCACATGCCCGCAGCCCTTGCTTGGGAGATTGTCCTGAGGGCAGGCGTGTCCCATTCCCTGTCTCAGCGGGGGTGCCGCCGGGGGTGGACGGTGCTGAATCACCGGGGCCTAACGCGCCTCAACATCGCTGCTGGAGCTGGGGGTGGACGCCGCCGGCAGCTGCTGTTGCCCGTCCCCTGGCAGGGCAACCATGTCGATCAGATCCGCGATGCGGTCGTTGAGGTCTACGACGCCTTTCGGGAGGGGATCGACCCGGAGACCTGTGTGGCCCGGATGGCAGCATCAATCGAGTTTCCAGCGGCTGAGCCTGCTGCAGGGCTTCAGGCTCCCCATCGACCAGGTCGGCTGAAGCGAAGGGGCCTGATCGAGGCGACAGGCCCTCTGGTCTGGCAATCCCTGGTGGAGGACTACCGGAAGTACAAGCTCATCAGCGGCGAGATCAAGGCCTCCACCTGGCACCGGGTGCATCGGCATCACATGCGGCATGTGCTTGCTGCCATGGCCGCGCCTCTTCCGCCTGAGAGCGCCAAGCAGTTGCTCGACTCCCTGGTCCAACTCTGGCCTGATACTCCTGGAGGCCGCACCCGCCAAATCCAAATGCAGTGCACAGCTGCACTGTTGCGGTGGGGGGTTGGTGATCATCGATTGGGGGAGGACTGGGAGCCCCCGCAGGATCTGGCTCCTTTCGTTGGCCGTTCACGCGCGCCCCGGGCGATCACCACTCCTCTTGAGGTGGAGCACATCCTTGCCCTAGTCCTGGCGATCCCCGACCTGCGCTGGCGGTTCGCTTTCCAATTGATGGCCGCCTACGGCCTCCGCCCCGAGGAGCTGCAGCACCTTCAGGTGCGCCAGGGTCGCCTCTGGTGCCTGTACGAGAAGGTCGCCTCTCGCGGCAAGACCAAGCCCCGGGTGCTGCGCCTGCTGCCCTGTGATGACTGGGCTGATGGCTGGCGGCTCGAGGAGCGCTTTCCATCTCAGGAGCTTCCGCCGATGCAGCCGGGCCTCGGTGGGGGCTACTTCGGCCACTACCTGATGAACCGCACCCTCTGGAAGCAGCTGCGGCGGGACTACGAGGCCAGGGGCGAAAAACTCGTGCCCTACTCCTGCCGGCACGGCTACGCCCACCGGGCCCATGTGATCTGTGACCTGCCGCCCAAGGTGGTGGCCGCGGCGATGGGCCACAGCGTGCAGACCCACCTCGCGGCCTACAGCCGCTGGTGCGGCGATGACGTGGTGGATGACGCCTTTGCCAAGGCGCAGCGGCGGCTTCTGGCTTTCTGAAAAACCCATCAGGCTTTCAAAGCCAACTTCTCGAGTCAGTCCATGAGACCTTTTTAAAGACCTTTTCTGCGACCTATGATGGGTGCATAAATCGGTTTGAGCTGTTCATGGCGCATCGCGTGCTGACCGAGACCGCCGTGAGCATCTCGGAACTCAAGAAGAACCCCATGGCCGCGGCGGCGTCCGGGGAAGGCATGCCTGTGGCTGTGCTCAATCGCAACGAGCCGGCTTTCTACTGCGTGCCGGCCAAGGCCTATGAGGAACTGTTGGATCTGGTGGACGACCTGGAGCTGGGTCGCATCGCCGATGCCCGACTGGCAGATGGGCAGGAGCCGGTGCGGGTCAGCCTCGATGCCCTTTGAGCTGGCCTTTCATCCCGAGGCTCTGCGGGAGTGGCACAAGCTGACAGCGGGCATCCGGGAACAGTTCAAGAAGAAGCTGGCAGAACGGCTGATCGAGCCCAGGATGCCGGCCAGCAAGCTGCGGGGCTCAACCGATCGCTACAAGATCAAGCTCCGGGCGGCTGGATTTCGTTTGGTCTACGAGGTGCGCGATCAAGAGTTGCTGGTGCTTGTCGTGGCGGTGGGCAAGCGGGAGCGCAATGCTGCCTACAGGAAGGCAGACCAGCGCTGAGGACCTCCCGCCATGGCTGACTCCAGTTCCTCTGAGCTCGATCAGCTGCGCCTCGAGAACGCCCGGTTGATTGCCCTCCTGGAAACCCATTGCATCGACTGGCAGTCCACTGAGAAGGCGCCATCCACACAGCAGTTTGCATCGGCCGAGCTCCCCGATGCCGCGCCGCGCTCGGCCCAGGAGAAAGTGGCGCTGTTCCGGCGTCTCTTCCGCGGCCGTGAAGATGTCTATGCCCTGCGCTGGCAGAGCAGCAGCAGCGGCCGCTCTGGCTATGCGCCGGCCTGCGCCAATGAGTGGCAGCCGGGGGTTTGCGAAAAGCCGCGGGTTGCCTGCCGCGATTGCAGCCACCGACAGCTGCTGCCCCTCACGGACGTGGCGATCTATGGCCATCTGGCCGGTGAACACACCCTCGGCCTCTACCCGCTGCTGGCGGACGACACCTGCCATCTGCTGGCGGTTGATTTCGATGAGCACGACTGGCGTGACGACGCCCGCGCCTTGCTGCGCTCCTGCCGGGAGCTGGCGGTGCCGGCGGCCCTGGAGATCTCCCGTTCTGGGGAGGGCGCCCATGTGTGGGTGTTCTTCGAGGAGGCGGTGCCGGCGCGGGACGCCCGCCTGCTGGGGGCGGCTCTGATCAGCCATACCTGCAACGCATCGCGCCAGCTGCAGCTGAGCTCCTACGACCGGCTCTTCCCCAACCAGGACTTCATGCCCAAGGGTGGCTTCGGAAATCTGATCGCCCTGCCGCTGCAGAAGGAACCCAGGCAGCGGGGCGGCAGCGTCTTCGTTGACGAGGACCTGCGCCCCTATCCCGATCAGTGGGCCTATCTGGCCTCCATTCAGCGCCAGTCCGTGGCTGGGCTGCAGACCCTGCTCCAAACCTCTACCGGTGGCGCCCATCCCCTCGATCTGCACTTCATTGATGAGGAGGATCTGGCGACTCCATGGAAGGCCGCTGCAACTACCCCGAAAATCAGCGGGCCGCTGCCGGTGTCGATCACGCTCACCCTGGCCGATCGCCTCTATGTGGAGCGACCAGGGCTGCCGCAGCCGCTGCTCAATCGCCTGATCCGCCTTGCCGCCTTTGCCAATCCCGACTTTTACAAAGCCCAGGCGATGCGCTTTTCGGTATGGGATAAACCGCGGGTGATCGGCTGCGCTGAGAACTTCCCCCAACACATCGCCCTGCCGCGTGGCTGCCTGGAGCCGGTGCAGACTTTGCTTCGCGAACAGGGGATCCATTGCGATCTGGTGGATGGGCGCCAAAGCGGCTTACCCCTTGAACTTGCCTTTGCGGGCCAGCTGCGTGACGACCAGGAGGCGGCGGTGGAAGCGATGCTGCGCCACGACATCGGCGTGCTGCAGGCGCCGACGGCCTTCGGAAAAACCGTTGTGGCAGCTGCGATCCTGGCTCGCCGAGGGGTGAACACTCTGGTGCTGGTGCATCGCTCGGAGCTGCTGCGTCAGTGGCAGGAACGGCTCCAGACCTTCCTGGAGGCACCACCGGAGACGATCGGCTGCATTGGTGGCGGTAAGGCGAAACCCACTGGGCGACTCGATATTGCCGTGATGCAATCGCTGGTGCGCAAGGGGGAGGTGAATCCGCTGGTGCAGAACTACGGGCAGGTGATCGTCGATGAATGCCACCACATCGCCGCCGCCTCATTTGAGGCCATTCTCCGTCAGGTCAAGGCCCGTTACGTGCTGGGGCTATCGGCCACTTTGATTCGCCGCGACGGCCTGCAGCCGATCCTGTTCATGCAGTGCGGCCCCATCCGCCATACCGCTGAGCGGCCCGCCGGGGCGCCCCATATTTTGGAACTGGTGAGCCGCAGCCATGAGCTCCGGGGGCTGCCCACCGATCTGCCGATTCAGGATCTGATGCGCCGGCTGGCGGAAGATCAGCAGCGCACCGACCGGATCGTTGCCGAGGCCCTGGCCGCCTGGCGTGAGGGCCGCAAGCTGCTGCTGCTGAGCGAGCGCACCCACCACATCACGGCGATTGCTGCCGCTCTCGAAACCCAGGTGCCGGAGCTGTTCCTGCTGCATGGCCGCCTGAGCGCACGGCAACGCAGCGCCACCCTCGCTGCGCTGGAGGAGCTACCGCCGGAGTCGGCCCGCATCGTGCTGGCCACCGGGCGACTGGTGGGTGAAGGCTTCGATCACCCGCCGCTCGACACCCTGCTTCTGGCGATGCCCGTGTCCTGGAAGGGCACCCTGCAGCAGTACGCGGGCCGGCTGAATCGGCAGCAAGCAGGTAAGAGCAGCGTGCGGATCATTGATTGGCTCGATCTCGGTCACCCTGTGACGCAACGCATGTGGGAGCGACGGCTGCGCGGGTATCGGGCCATGGGATACGAGCTGGTCTCCGCTCAATAGCCCATGCCGAGCACTTGGGCCATCAGGGGTCTGCTGGCTGGTGAGCTCGTGAACCGGCACCTAGGAGACCGCATTGCCCTGGGCCATCTGCACCAGGATTCCCTGCAGCAATTCCAGAACCAAGGCCGGGATCGGCACGGATGCGCGCTTGCCATTTTCCAGTTCAAGGGAGAGGCTGACTCGCCGCAGCCCATGGGTATCCCGGAACCGGGCGAGATCGCGCAGGCTGGCCCCTGCGGCCTCGGCGGCCTCTGCCGAGGGGACCACCGGCTCACCGGAACTGGGGAGACCGACTGCCATGGGCAGAAGGAGGAACAGGCTTTCCGAACCGTCCTGTGCCTGCTTGAGCCCATGGGTGCTCTCGTGGCTTCCCGCTCAGCGGCTATGCGTCTGCGGTTGCTCGCCCCCGTGGTGATGGCAGCCGCACCGGCCCCTTGTCATGCGAGCCGTTTTATTGAGATGACAGCAACCACGTCGCTCAGCTGCTGGCCAAGCTTTCGTGCTGCCATCAACCCAGCGTTGGGCGCACCAGCTCGAACATCTCCCCCAGGCGCGTGTAGTCGTTTAAGGCCAACTTGCCCACCGGGCGGAGGGCTTCCGCAGAAGCGGTACCGGAGGGGCCTAGGCAACGCTCCTGCACGTGCAGCATCACCACTTGGCCCAGCACCATGGTGAACGTGGTGCCGGGCACGGGGATCAGCTTGAGCAGCTCACACTCCAGGCAGGCGGCGGCATCCCGCAGGCGTGGGGCCGCTATCCGGCTGCTTGGCACAGCCGCCAGAGCAGCGGCCTCGAATTCATTGGTGCCGGCTGGGTAATCGGTGGCTGTGATGTTCATGGCCCCGGCGAGCCGCTCATCCACCACATGAACCGCCAAGCAGCGGGTCTGGCGAATATTCCGCAGGGTGTCCTTTTCCCGGTCGCGTCTGGCACCGATCGACAGCATCAACACAGCCGGCTGATCACTCACGGCATTGAAGAAACTGAACGGCGCCAGGTTGGGTTGCCCCTCGCTGCTGATGGTGCTCACCCAGGCAATCGGCCGAGGCACCACCAGGCTGGTGCAAAGCCTGTAGAGCGCCCCGCCATCCAGGCTGTCTGGGTCAATGGAGCGAATCGGCTCGGCTTCGAGCATCGACGGGCCGATCTCGGGGAAACACAATGCTGCAGCAACCACGCTGCCCTTGAGATTCGGCTGTGGCGAGGGCC
The DNA here is from genome assembly GCF_024346315.1 of Cyanobium sp. ATX 6F1. Classification (NCBI taxonomy): domain Bacteria; kingdom Bacillati; phylum Cyanobacteriota; class Cyanophyceae; order Synechococcales; family Prochlorococcaceae; genus Cyanobium; species Cyanobium sp. ATX 6F1. The sequence continues at coordinate 450,508 of NZ_JAGQCS010000001.1, read as the reverse complement.
TGTTGGTGCTCATCAACAGCCGGTTGCCTTATGCCAGCCGCTCGATCTGAAATGGCCGCGAGGCATTCAGCAGTTCAGCAGGCCACTGGGCGCTCTGGTGCGTGCCCTACAGCTGCAAATTGCGCCGGCTCCAGCCGGTGATCGTGGCCTCCACGTTCTCGAGATGCCACTGCAGCGGGCCTCGGCCCTTGGTGCTGGCACGGCGCGGTGGAGGTGGTGCTTTCTGAATGCGATCCAGGGCAAGCAAGCAAAGCTGGATTGGCTGCTGTTGGATCGGCCATTCAGACGCAATACAATGTGGTGCATGAAGAGCTGCTCCCTGACGATCCGCCTGGAAGAAAAGCTGGAGCAGGAGCTGGAAGCTGCCTGCGCTGAAACCGGCCGCTCCCGCGGCGACATCGTGCGGGACGCCCTGCGCCGGCAGCTTCAGCTGATGCGCTTTGAGCGCTTGCGGCGCCAGGCCCTGCCTTTTGGCGAGGCGGCCGGCTGGCTCACTGATGACGACGTGTTCGCTGCCATCTCCTGATCGGCGTGCGGGTTTTCTTCGACACCAACGTGCTGGTGAGTGCTTTTCTGGCCCGTGGCCTGTGCTCCGATCTGCTGCGGTTGGTGCTCACCGAACACACCCTGGTGAGCAGCGAGGTGGTGCTGGATGAGCTCAGGGATGTTCTGGGCCGCAAAGGCCGACTGCCGCCGGCCCAGATAGAAGCCATTGAGAAGCTCCTTCGCGACCAGCCTGTTGGGGCAAGACCCCCGGAGCATCTGGAGCTTGGGCTCGTTGACGCAGACGACGAATGGGTTGTGGCCAGTGCCGTTTTGATCGAGGCAGACCTGTTCGTGACCGGCGATCAAGGCGTGCTGGCCTGCAGCCGGCCACCCTTACCCATTCTCAATCCACGGGCCTGTTGGGAACAGTTACGCGGGCCTGGCTCATGACATGGCCATGCTCGTCATCCCGAATTGCTATCCCCACAGGTTCTTCCTGCTCCAGCCTGTGATGGTGGCCTCGACGTTGTCCAAGTGCCATTGCAATGGCCCTCGGCCCTTGGTGCAGCCCCAGCGGCGGTAGTGCTTGCCGGGAACCAGCACCCCCCTCAGCCGCAGCTGGCGAAGGGTCTCACGGCTCATGCCCATGGCTGCGCATGCCTCTGCTGTCGTCACCCAAACCCGTTGACGGGTTGGCGTTGTCGGGGTTTCCATCAGCTTCCTGCGAACTGAGCCCGGAAGCGCTTGAGGGTGTCGAGCAGCCAGGAGCGGCGGTAGCTCTTCACCTGCCGGGGAGCGCCATCGACGAATTGTTGGCGGCAGGGCGGCTCTTGGCCGAACTCCTGGCGATAGGCCTGAGCCACGAGCTTTCCTGCTGAGCAGAACTTCGTGCGCGGCAGCACCTGCTGGAACACCTCCAGCCAGGCATCACCCAGGGTCAGCTCGTCGTCTGCAGCGATGGCGGGCAACATCCCCGAGCTCGCGGTGAGCACGTTGCTGCGCACGATGTCCTTGAACAGGAGCTCGTCGCGCTGATCCAGACCGCCGAGCCGCTCGAAAAGCCCGATACTGATCTCCACCAAGGCGATCACCTCGGCTTCCCTGAGTCTGGGATGGGGTGTCACCACCGGTGCCGGTTGAGCCTGCTGGACGCTCTCCAAGAACCAGCCGTCCATCCACACCGCGAAGGGTGCGCTGATCCAGCGAGCCAGGTCGACCGCGACCTGGGGATGGACCCAGGTTCCGCCGCCGCCCGCACCGCCTGAGCGGGACTCCACAAGAGCGTGGACGGAAATTCCGGCCACGCTTTCCAGGGCGTCCAGATAGTGCTGGCACCGATCCGATTCGCGGTAGTCCTTCCACCGCTTGCCGTTGGCTTTGCACATCGCCGTGGCATTGACGTAGCCATCCGTCGTTCGGCGGCTGATCGGTGTCCCTTCCCACGAGCGGGTCACCAACTCGAAGGACGCCGGAGAGGAAACGATGCTCTTCATCGGTATGGATGCGGTGTGACGGAAAAAGTCCCGGCTGCAGCGGTGCCGGCTTCTGGGCGGAAGGCGTTGGTGGCCGGGGTCAGCCGTGGCGGAACAGGACCGGCGATCACCAGCAGCAGGGTGCTCAGCTGGAAAACCAGGACCAGCAGCACCAACCGGTAGAGCCCCCGCAGGCTGCTCACAGAAACGGTGGTGGTGGGCCGGCGCGTGCGGCAGAAAGCTGGTAGCTGGGGTTTGCCCCCCTGGGGCCGGGCACCACCTACGCCGCCGCGGATGCTGTGGAGGTGGGTCATCAGAACGGTGCCTCCTCGTCGTCATCGGCGGCCCAGCTGCTGGAGCCGGAGTCGGTGGATGTGTTGACCGCGGAGTAGCCATCCAGCTCGTCGAAGCCGTCGGTGGGATCCACCTGCTCGTAGGGCACGAAGTCGACGACCTGGACGGCCCTGGGCTGGAAGGTCATGCCGCAGCCGTTCTCGCCGTCCCAGTCGTAGATGTCGAAGGCGACGATCACCTTGGAGCCGTTGCCGATGGCGGCCCCATCCCAGGGCTGCTTTTTGGAATCGACGATGCGGGGCCCCTCGGAGAGGGAGCCATCGCGCCGCTGAAACTGCGGCACCTTGAAGCGCACCACGGTGAGCTCGCTGGGCTTGTCCTTGTCGGCCTTCCAGGGGAAGCCCTTCTCCGCTCGGCGTTTGCGGCTGCCATGCAGGGCGATGAACTGATCCTCCATCGCCAGCAGGAAGGATTGCGCCCTCTCGTCGCTATTGGGTAGCAGCAGATCGCAGGTCCAGGCCAGCGGTTTGCTCTTGTCGAGCTGATGCCTGGGGGTGATCAGGTGGGCCCAGCGCACTGCGGCGAGGGGCGTGCGGAACAGGTCCTTAGCCATGGTGTGAATCCTGTGAAACGGTCGGTTGATCGAAGGGAGGAAGCGGCGGCAGGCCAAAGCGCTCACGCAGCAGGTGGTGCACCGCTCCGCTGGCGGAGAGGTTGCGGGCCTCCATCAGCTCGCGGATCCGCAGGTAGACGTCGGTGCGCACCTGGGTCTGGATGAAGTGGCGGCCGGCCAGTGAGCGGGGCTGCTCGCCGTAGCGACGGGGGGGCCTGGGGCGATGGCTCAGGCTCATGGGGCGCACGGCGTGGGAACGACCTCCGGCTCCTGGCCCTGGCATTCCTCGAGGAAGCGCTCGATGAAGTCGCCGTGCTGGCGCTGGGTGATGCGATCGCCTATCGAGCGGGCACTGCGGGGCACCTGGAAGTGCTCACGGAACGCATTGGTGAGCTCGCGGCGAACGGCCGGCGGCAGATCCAGCACCTGGCGGTGGTAGCCGCTGATCTCCTCGGGCGTCAGCGGGAGCAGTGCTGGGTCGCCACCTTCATCGGGGCTACCGCTGCTGCTGGGCGGGGCCTCGGCCAGCTGGACTGATGCTTGGGCCTCCTCAACGGGCTCCGGCCGAGCCACAGCCATCAGTGGGCCGCCAGACTTGTCAGCCCCACTCAGTTCTTCACTGTCACAGGGCTTTGCAGCCTGAGCCTCTGGGGACACAGGAATGCCCAGCAGCATGGCCAGCATCAAGCCGGTCATTCCAGGCAGATCGCCGGTTTCCTCGACCCAAGCCTCACTGTTGAGCTCAGCGCCAGCGGCGTGCCTCACCGTGACCTGCAGCCTGGAGCGGCCCTGCTGCTCGTCCAGTTGGGCGGACCAGCCGATGCCCTGGCGGAAGGCAGGGCGTGCAGCCTCCACGACGGCGCCCAGGTCGGGGCAGGGGATGGCGGAAACCTCGGCCTGAAAGCAGGCCATGGCGTGGGTGAGCTGTTGCTCCGGGGGGTGATGAGACTGGGCCTCCAAGAGCCTGGCTGGTGTGACCATGAGGAATCAGATCGGGCGGTTGCCCGCTGATCGTGATCTTAGAACTCTTTACTGAAAGCCGCATTAGCAGCGGCTGTTAATTCCTAGCCATTAGGCCACGACGGGCTTCTTGCCCTTCCCCCTGCCGGGTTTGCGCGGCTGGCAGTTGGCGGTCTCCCACTGATCAAGCCAGCGCTTGGGCTGATACAGGTCGCCCTCGATCCAGAGGGGGGCCAGCTCTTCGGGCTTGTAGTCGCCAAAACCGGTGAGGACGGCGTAGAAGCGCTTGCGGTGTTCCTCGCTGGCTTCTGCCGCCAGGGCGGTGATGGCCTCGCTGGGCTCGAGCTCGCACTCGTCGACGACCCGCCGCAGCTGGTTGCGCCACTTGGTCGACAGCTCGGTGGCCTTGCGCTGGCCGATGGACGGGGCCGGCGTGGTGCGGAACGCATCCGGCACCTCGCGCAGGCCGCAGTAGCAGGCCCAGAATTCCAGTGGTGTCCAGACCGGGCAGTTGTTGTCCCCGATGGCAACCGCGCCCTTCAGCTTCTCCTTGATCGCCTGATCCTTGAGTGCGCCCCACTCCTCATCGGCGATGCGGCGGTTGAGTTCTCCCAGTTGCCAGAAGGCTTTCTGCCGCAGCTCGCCCGCCTTGCCCTGCTCGATCACCGAGAGGTTGCCGTAGGAGATTGTCTCGAAGCCAACCTCTTCCGCCCAACTGCAGGCGGTGTACTGGGTCCAGCCGTTGCGTCTGCGCCAGTTCAGCAGCATGCGTCCGAATGCAGCGCGGTTCTCCTCCTGGTGCTCAAGCAGCTCCGCGTAGGTGACGGCCACGTTCTGAATTCAGAGTTCTTAGCGAGAAGCTAAGACAAACTTGGCACCCGCAGCCAGAGCCTGTCATGTCTTGGCATGTCAAGACTGGTCAGTACCAAGCCTGTTGAGGATGTGCTTGGCCTTTCCCCAGTGATCGCTTTGCTTGTCTCCGCCTGCAATCTCAAAGCCAATGTGTAGGGATGCTCGCCGGGGTGGAGCTGGGCCAGCCGCCTGAGCCGCCGCTGCAGTTCTGCCGGATCCATCAGTGGCTCAGCCGGATCGATCTGGTCACGGCGAGCGACTGCTCGGCTTCCTCGATGGAGCAGCAGACGGCCGACACACCCCCGAGCTGCTCCACGAGTTGCAGAAAGGCCCGCTGCTCAGCGCTGACGACACCGTGGGTCGTCTTGATCTCGAGGGCGACGAACTGGGCGATCCGCTGGCCCACCATCTCGGGTGTGACCTCCAGCATTCGCAGGCCGATCAGGTCGCTGCTGCCCTTACAGAGCCCAAAGCGCACCAGCCGGCCCTGCTGATCGACCAGGGCACCGGTGTTGTTGCGCCAGAGCCGCACCGGCCCTCGGCCGCAGGACAGGCGGATGCGCTGCTGGATCTCGTATTCGTTGGGTGAGGGGGCCATGCCCCCTATTGCCGTGCTGCCTGGGACTGCTGGCCCCTGCCTCATGGATGGGTCTCGCCCCAGGATCCCGTTTAGAGTTGGTCATCTAGATGGACAACGGCATGAGGCAGGTCACGGTGGCGGAAGCCAAGGCCCAGCTTTCGAGCCTGCTCGACGTGGTGGAGAGCGGCCAGCCGGTGGTGATCACCCGACGCGGCAAGGCCATCGCTGAGCTGGTCCCCAGGCATGCCGTGCGCGATCTCCTGCCCCAGCTGCAGGCTCTGCGGAACTCCCTGCCCCATCAGGCCACCAGCGGCGTGGAGACCATGCGCGCGCTGCGGGATGAAGTCGGCTCCTGATGCTTTACGTCGATACCTGCGTGCTGTTGGCGGCTCTGACACCGGAGGCCCATTCCGATACCGCAGCGGCATTTTTCGAGCAGGCCACAGCACCACTGGCGATCAGCCCTTGGAGTGCCACCGAGCTCCATTCCGCTCTCGGGCTCAAGGTGCGCACCAAGGCCCTGAGCCGCTCGCAGGCCGAGGCGGTGCTGCTGGGCTTTGAACGCAGCCTGGCCCCAGGTCTTCTGATGCTGGAGGTGGAACCGCAGGACTTCCGTAATGCCAATGCCTGTCTGCTCGGCTGGACCACGGCCCTGCGGGCGGCCGATGCGCTGCACCTGGCGATCGCCTCCGGACGGGGCGCCACCCTCTGCAGCCTGGATGCCCCGTTTGTGCTGGCGGCACAACAGCTGGGGCTCGATGCCCAGTTGATTGGGGCTGACGAAACCTCCATTCAGGCCTGAAGACCCCGCTGCCGGGCAGCCCAGACATGCCTGGCCCAGCCGGGTTTGTAGCCCCGCTCCTGCTCCCGCTGCTGCAACTGCTCGAGGCTGCGGCAGCCGGCCGAGGGCGATCTGTGGCGTGGCCGCTGCTGTTGGCGGGGCTTGGGCCGGTGGGCACCGGCGACGATTTCGACCAGATCGCCCTCGATCTGCTGCAGACCGCGGCGCTGCTCATCGCGCTCCTCACTGAGGAACAGGTGGCCGCAGTCAGGGCACTGCTGGGCCGCGCTGGGGCAGCTGCAGAAACAGAGCGGGCAGTCCTTGATTGGAATCGAGACTCCCTCCCGGCGCTTCCGGCCGGCCAGGTTCCATTCGCGCTCGTCGGTGGGCAGCCCGTGGCGATGGGCATTGCCGACGTGATCAAGGATCACCGCCTCGCCCTTGCCTGGTGCGGGCCGCAGGGCCCGGCCGACCATCTGCAAGTACAAGCTCAGGCTGGCGGTGGGGCGCATCAGGATCGCCCCGCCCACCGAGGGGATGTCGGTGCCCTCGGAAATGATCATGCAGCTGGTGAGCACCTCCACCTCGCCGGTGCCCAGTCCGGCAATCAGGCGCCTGCGTTCCTCTGCTGGGGTGCTGCCACTGACCGCGGCGGCGCGAATTCCCGCAGTGCGGAAAGCGCCGGCCAGTTGCTCGGCGTGCTGGATCGTGCAGCAGAAACAGATCGCCGTGGCCGGGTGCAGCCGGCGGCGGTAGTGCGACACCGCATCGCCGACGGCAGCCCGATCGCCGAAGGCGCGAGCTGCCTGCTCCAGATCGAACTCACCCATCCGCTGACGCAACTTGGCGCCTTGCCCCTTGTTCTTTCTGGCACCTGGCCAGGAGAAGACCCTGGGCCGGGCCAGCCAGCCCTGCTCCACCAGCCAGGCCGCAGGCGGCCCCAGCACCAGGGCCTCAAAGAAGCCGCCCGCCTCGACGCCAAGCCCCTTGCCGTCGAGTCGCTCGGGGGTGGCGGTCTTGCCGATCAAGTGGGCGCCTGGCCAGGCGTTGATGATCCGGCCCCAGACGTTTCCCGCCACCAGGTGGTGGGCCTCGTCCTGAATGATCAGATCCGGCGCCGGAAGCTGCTTGGGACCATGCCCCTCCAGCCGCCTGGCCACGGTCTGCACCGAGCCCACGGCCACTTGCTGACCCTGGAGCTGGTGACCGGGGACGATCAGGTCGGGCTCCAGACCCCAGGCCCGCACGGTGGCGCTGAGCTGCTCGATCAGCTCGGCCCGGTGGGCCAGCACCAGCACCCGACGGCCTTTGTCGGCAGCGCCCCGCACGATCGCGCCGATCGTCTGGCCCTTGCCGGCACCGGTGGGCATCACGGCACAGACCCGCCGATGGCTCTTGAGAGCTGTGCGGAGATCGTCCAGGAGCTGGAGCTGGTAGTCGCGCAGAACGATCAGGGCCATGGAGAGGACTGGATGCTTGGCGCTGATTGGCGCGGGCTGACAATGTTCAACTTACCAAGCCTTGCCCTGTGTGCTTAGGCTGTGCTCAGAGTTCCTAGTCCGCATGGCCTCGTTTGCTTCACCGCTGAGCTTCTCGATCACCGAGCAGCAGCTGGCTTGGCTTGATCTGCGCCGCCGTCACGGTGCCCTGAGCCGCTCGGCAGCGCTGCGGCAGGTGCTGGACGCCGCCATCGCCGCGGAGCAGGGCAGCCTGAGCCAACCGGAGCCTTTCCCCGTGCCTGCTCTGGCAACGCCTGCTGCTCGGCGTTGATCCGCGGCGACATCCATGGCAACCGACGTGATCACGGCGGCCACGGGCCGCTGGAGTGAGCTGCTCAGCGCCCTGGCCGGACTGAGCCCGGAGCAGCTCAGCAACCACCATCAGCCCTGCCCCAGCTGCGGCGGCAGGGATCGCTACCGCTTTGATGATCGCGATAGCGGTGGCTCCTGGTTCTGCAACCAGTGCGGCGGCAAGGATCACATGGGCGGCGGCGGCTCCGGGATGGACCTGCTGATGCGGGTGCGCCGCTGGAGCTTTCGGCAGGCCTGCCAGGAAGTGGAGCGCTATCTCGGCCTCGAGCCTGAACCGGATCAACGGCACCGGCCTCTGCCGTGTGCGACCTCCAACGGATCATGCGGCAGACCAGTAGCTGCATCTCTTGCCGCACTGCCGGGCCATGGTGGCCGGCCCTGGCGGCAGCCCGAACTGCCGCCGCCGGAGGCTTTGCCGCCTGCTCTGGAGGAGGGCGCCATCGCCCAGTGGTGCTACCGCGACCCGGCCGGCGCTCAGCTGTTCTGGATCCAGCGACTCTGCCCAGGCCGCAGTGGCCGCAAGGCCTTTCTGCATCGCGTCTGGCTGGATGGCGGCTGGCATCGGCCCAGCCGCCGCGACGCCTTCTCCTGCGAGTGGCCTGCGCCACGGTCCCTCTACGGCCTCCATCACCTGGTCGCCCGCCCGGAGGCACCGGTGCTGGTTGTGGAAGGGGAAGCCACAGCTGATGCAGCAGCGCTGCTCTTTCCGCAGCACGTGGTGATCAGCTGGGCCAACGGCACCAACGCCATCGCCAAGGCCGACTGGAGTCCGCTGGCAGGGCGATCGCTGACGCTCTGGCCCGACGCCGATGCACCGGGCCGCAGGGCGATGCAACGCCTCGCCTCACTGATGGCTGAGCAGGGCTGTCCGGTGCAATTGGTGGAGCCCCCGGCCACGGTTCCCGAGAGCTGGGATCTGGCCGATGCGGACTGGACGCCAGCCCAGGCTGCCGAGCGACTGCAGGAGTGGGTGACGCCCCCGCCGGCCGGTGAGGCGGATGAGAGTCCTGGAGAAGCGGCCGGTGAGAAGACCGCCGGCGGCAACGAGACCACGCCCATCGCAGGCGGCGGCGCTCCGTTTCAGTGCCTCGGCTACGACAGCGAGTCGAACTACTACCAGCCCAGCAGCACCGGTCAGATCCTGCGGCTGGGCCGCTCCTCTCACACGGCCACCCAATTGGTGGCCCTGGCGCCGCTGCGCCACTGGGAGACCCTTTACCCGAGCCGCACAGGCGTGAACTGGGCGGCGGCGGCCAGCGACCTGCACGAGCGTTCCGCCGCAACCGGCATGTTCGCCCCCGAGCGCATCCGCGGCCGTGGCGCCTGGTGGGATAACGGCCGCACCGTGCTGCACCTGGGCGATCGCTTGATCACACCGGACGGGGAGCGGCCGATCACCGAACCCTTCCGCTCGCGGCACATCTACCAACGCCTCAAGCGCCTCCATGGGCCCGGTGGCGTGGGGCCCCTGACGGTGGAGGAAGCCGCCGTGGTCGTGAGCATCGCCAACCGCTTCCGCTGGGAGGTGCCCGCCTCCGGCACCCTGCTGGTTGGCTGGGTGGTGCTGGGCCCGATCTGCGGTGCCCTTCCCTGGCGCCCCCACCTCTGGCTCACCGCCGGTGCGGGGACGGGCAAGAGCGCGATCCTCGATCGCTTCGTGGTGCCGCTGCTCGGGGACTTCGCCCTGGTGGTGAGCGGCGCGACAACGGAAGCAGGCCTGCGCCAGACGATCTGCTGCGATGCCGTGCCAGTGGTCTTCGATGAGGCGGAGAGCAACGAGAAGGGCGACCAGCAGCGCATGCAGGCCATCCTCTCGCTGGCGCGGGTGGCCAGCAGCGAGAGCAGCGCCGCCATGCTCAAGGGTTCACCGAGCGGCGAGGTGAGCCGCTACCGGGTGCGCTCGATGTTCCTGCTCAGCTCGATCGCCACCGCCCTCAAACAGGGTGCCGACAAGAGCCGCTTTGCCCAGCTCACCCTGCGCAGCCCGAGCGACATCCCCAAGCAGGAACGGGAAGCTCACTGGACGGCCCTGGACCGTGATCTGGAGCGCCACATCACCCCGGAGCTGAGCCGGCGCCTGATCGCACGCACGGCAAGCCTGATCCCGATGATCCGTCAGGCCGCCGGGGTTTTCACCCGCGCGGCGGCGCGACACTTCGACTCTCAGCGGCTGGGCGATCAGTACGGCACGCTGCTGGCAGGTGCCTGGTCGCTGCTCAGCGATGTGGCCCCCACAGAAGCCGAGGCCGAGCTCTGCATCGCGGCCCACGAGTGGGACAGCTATAGCCAGAGCACCGAGATCCCCGACGAGCGGCGCTGCATTCAGACGATCCTGCAGCGGCCGATACGGGTGGAGACCAATGACAAGCCGCTGACTCGCACGATCGGCGAGCTGGTGGATCTGGCCACCAGCCGCGACAGCTGCATCGAGATCCCACCGGACCTGGCCGATCAGACCCTGGCCCGCCATGGCCTGCGGGCCGAACCAGAGCGCCTGCTGGTGAGCAACACCGCCAAGGCGATCGAGCAATTTCTGGCCGATACCGCCTGGGTGAACAGCTGGCCGGTGGTGCTCTCACGGCTGCCTGGAGCCATGCGCTTCGGCCCCGTGCGCTTCCGCGGCGCAGGGATGGTCACGCGCGCCGTTGCGATCCCCCTCACCTCCCTGTGACAGACCATGCGTCACGACATGAGCTCCTGGAACACCGCCGGTCACGCCGAGAACGATTGCGGCATCTGGGTTTGCGGCATGCGTAACGGTGTGACGGTTCCGGCGGGGCAGAGCCCCCCTTACAGAGATCAAGAGCTATCCCCCTCTCTAGTGATCCCTCTTCTGCTGCTTGCTAAAGCTTCTATGCCTTTACAGATGGTTACCTCGTTACAAGGGGCTCTAACCCCTCTTCCAGCCAGGGATCTCGGTTGTGACGTCCACCGTCACCCGCCGTTGCAACCGAAACAGCGATGCTGAAGAGCACCTGGCTTGATCCCATCCCCGGCCTGTGGCGGGATGAGGCCGCCCACCGCTACTGGCTGGGCGAGCACCTGTTTCCGGTGTCGATCACCGGCGTCCTGGCCCATGGCCTCAGCGCCACGGCCCGCAGAGCGATCGAAGCCAAGCGGCCGGTCTGGGAACCACGCGGCAACACCGTGCACGCCGCCCTGGAGCGCTACAGCCAGGCCCGCTTCTCGGGCGGCCGCAACGCAGAACAGGCCTTACTGGCAGTCGAGCAGCTGCCTGGGCACCACCGGTACCGGGACTGGATCCTGCCGCTGCTGCAGCTGCCGCTCTGGGACGAGGTGCAGGTGATCGCCAGTGAACGGCTCAGCTGCTGCCTCACCCGCAATCTGGCCGGTGGCTTCGATGGGGCCTATGCGTCACCGGCTCTCAGTGACCGTCGGGGCCGCGAGGTCCGGGTGCTCTACGACCTCAAGACCCTCTCGGCCCATGGCCGCCCCTATTCCACCGCCGCCCAGCTGGGGGGCTACATGGTGCTGGAGGCCGCTCAGGGAAACCACTACGAGCTGGGCCAGACGCTCTGGAGCAGGCCCGGAGAGGCAACTCCGAGCACCTTCTACAGCCGTGAGCAGTGCCTGGCGGCCTGGGCCGCCGCCTGGAGCCGCTACTGCCTGGCGTGCCGGCCGTTCTGAGCAGCAACGAAAACACCATAGGAATTAGCAGCCGCTGTGCTTGCGGCTCTAAGAACAGAGCTAATACACTGAACTGATCGCCAGGCTCCACTCCCCTGGCTTGCTTGTTGCTGTGCTGGCTGCCATGACCACCGCCCCTGCCGCTGCTTCTGCCTCTGCACCGGGCCCAGAGGCGATCGACGCCGTGCTGGATGCCCTCACCGCGCTCAAGGCCCAGCAGAAGCAGCTGGAGCAGGAGCTCGAACCCCTGTTGGAGTCGCTCAGCGCGGCGATGGACGCCGGCGAGCTGGATCCCTCCTTCTCCCACAACGACTGGGCCTTCTGCCACAACGCCGGCCGCCTGAACTACGAGTTCCCGCTGGCCGTGCAGCAGATCGAGCAGCAGCTCAAGGCTGCTCGCGATGCGGCAATCCAGCAGGGCAGCGCAACGGAGAAGCGCGGCAAGCCGTTCTGGACCATCCGCCCCCCGAAAGCAGCGGCACTGCCGATCTGAGCCCCATGCCGCCCCGGTCCGCCCCACCGACGCCAGATCCGATCGAGGAATTGCGCTCAGCTGCCAGCGCAGAGGATGAAAACGGCCAACCGCTGTATGAACCGACTGACCCCGCCAGGCCGATCGGGCACGCCAATCCTCCCCGCCGGCCCAGAGGCCTCGCCTCCCATCAGCCGCCCAGGCCCTCAAGGCTTGAGGTCGAACGTCGCATCGCCGAGGCGCAGTTGTGGATTGCCCAGCGGATACCGCTGGTGTTGATCTACGAAAAAGGTCGTGAAAGCTGGGGGGTGAACAACAGCCAGACGATCAACAGGTATCTCAACCTCGCGCGCGAACGCATGGTTGAGGAGCTGATCTCGGATCGCAAGCGTCACCAGGCCGAGCAGATCTACGCCCTGATGGATTGCGCCCGTCGGGCAGCGGACGCCGAGCAGTTTTCCGCCGCCGTGGGTGCCCATCGGGTGATCGCAGAGATCGCCGGGATGTTGCGTGCCCCGGTCAAGCCGCCCAGCGAGGCCAGCTCATGACCAGAGGCTTGCTGCAGACCGACCAGGCCCACGCCCAGGCCCGAGCTCCTGCTCTCGTCACAGTCGGGCCGCTGCTCGATGGCGGCCTGCTCCACTCTCCGCACCACCTGGACTGCTGGCGTGATGGCGGCGTGCTCGGTGTTTCTGATCCCTCCCTCGCCTCTGCCAGCACCGAGCCACTGAGCTTCCGGGAGTTCATCGCCCAGGCCTATCCCCGCTACGGCTTCCATCGCTGGGCAGTGGTGCTTATCGCCCTGCTGCAGTCGATCGCTGATGGCGAGCTCTCGCGCCTGATCGTCACCTGCCCGCCGCGCCTGGGCAAATCACTGCTGGTCTCCAAGCTCTTCCCCGCCTATTTCATCTACCGCCACCCGCATCTGTTCGCCGCCATCGCCAGCTACTCGGGCGAGCTGGCCTATGCCCACTCCCGCGAGGCCCGGCACTTCTACCGCGTCACCGGCAACTCGCTCTCGAAGGATTCCGCGGCCGTTGGCAACTGGCTCACCCCGCAGCGTGGCGGCTGCATCGCCGCCGGTGTCGATGGTCCGTTCACCGGCAAGGGCTACAGCCTCGGCATCATCGACGACCCCTACAAGGGTCCTGCGGATGCTGGCTCGATCCGAGTGCGAGCACGCATCGAGGACTGGCTGAAAGCCGTCTGGTTCACCAGAGCTGAGCCGCAGTTCATTGACGCCGGCACTGGCGCCCTGCAGCGCAATCTCTCGGCTCAGGTGATCGTGCTCACCCGCTGGGATCACGAGGACGTGATCGGGTGGCTGATGGCCCAGGAAAGCGGAGATGCCCCGCAGGAGTGGCATGTGCTCAACCTGCCGGCCATCGCTGAGCACCGGGCCGATCGGCAGAGCTTCCCGTCGTCCTGCACCGTCGAGCCCGATTGGCGCTTACCCGGCGAGGCGCTCTGCCCCGAACGATTTCCGCTATCTGAGCTGCTCAAGATCCGCACCCGGGTCGGCTCCTTCTGGTGGAACGCGCTCTTTCAGCAGCGCCCCTCGCCGATGCAGGGCGCCATCTTCCAGCGGGCCTGGATCAAGCCGCCGTTCCCTCGCGAACAGCCGCGCCGCTTCTCGCCCTTGGTGCTCTCCTGCGACCTCTCCTTCAAGGGCGAGGAGCACAACGATCACTGCGGCTTCGTACTGATGGGCCTGCTGCTTCCCGATTCGGCGGGGCCACAACAGCTGGGTCCTCTGGCCCGGCCTCAGGCTGCGCAGCTGGAGCTGGAGGTGATCTGGGCGGCCCGCCACCACTTCGATCTGCCGCAGACGCTTCGCTTCCTGCTCTCCACCCTCGCGGCCCTCGACGCCCAGGGTCTTCGTCCCCACGCGGTGCTGATCGAGGACGCCGCCAACGGTCCGGCGGTGCAGCAGACCCTCAAGCGCAAGGTGCCAGGCCTGTTGCCGATCCCCGCCCGGGGCAGCAAGGAATCGCGCGCTCATGCCGTCGCCCCGCTGCTGGAAGCAGGCCAGGTGCGTTTCCACCACCGGGCTGCGCCGCTGATGGAGGAGCTGCCGCGCTTTCCCAAGGGCACCAAGGATCTGGTTGATGCCTTTGGTCATGGGGCCCTGTGGCTGGAGACGCGCTACTGGCGCGGCCTGGGCATCAAGCGCGATCCGCTGCCGATGCTTCTCTCCCGGTGATGCCGTGGCCCAGCTCCTCCTGCCGCTGCTCGCGTCCGCCACCGATGTTGTTGTCTCCTCGCCCAGGCCCCTACGGCGCCGCCGCCGGCTCCCCAGTGTTCATCAGCAACTCGTCTTTGCTTTCCCCTACCAGCCGCCTCCCCAGACGCCGCGCAAGACCAGGCGGCAGCGGCCGGAGCACCCTCATGCGGCTGTGCATCGGCTCGCCCTGGCTCACGTGGACCTGGCCGACAAGATCGCCGGTAATTTTGCCCGCCGCACTACTCATTCTTTTGATGACCTGCGCCAGCTTGCTGTGATCGGTCTGCTCAAGGCAGCCGCCCGCTTCGATGGCACGGGCGGGCGCTCCTTTCGGCCCTACGCCCGCACCTACGCCAACGGCGAGATCACGCACTACTTACGAGACCACGGCTTTGCGATCAAAGTGCCGCCGTCCTGGCGTGACCTCTACGCCAGTGGCCAGAAGTTGCTGCGGGAAGGACAGCCGCCCCATGCTGTGCCGCAGCGGCTGGGGATCACCGCCGAGCGCTGGCGGGAGATCCATGATGCCTGCTCGGTCACCGTGATTGCGCTACAGGCGGATAGCTGAGGATCGAAAAGCAGTTGTGGCCCATTCATGGCCTTTCCTGACAGTCTTAAAGATCTTCAACCTGGTGAAGTCAGAGTATCGGGTGGTTTGACTCCTTAGGTTTCTTCAAAATAGTCGTTGTCCACATTCTTCAATTCAAAGATTTCGCGTGGGTTGACACCTATGTTGTTTGTAATCATCAGTCTAGCGAGGCGTTCTCCGTCAATAAGGATGATCTTGCGATCAATGGAACTGACAAACTCATGGGCGCTCTTGGGAAAGTCCGAAGTAGTAATGAACACTCCTTTTCTTGCGTTCTTGCCCATCAGACTTCCAGCGAAATCACGAATTTCCTTGACTGGAACTGTGTTTTCCCAGCGTTTCGCCTGCAAGTAAATAGTATCCAAGCCAAGTTTATCCTCGTTTATAATTCCGTCAATTCCTCCGTCTCCAGACTTCCCTATGGCGCTACCGGCCTCTTTACGTGAACCACCATATCCCATTTCAATCATGAGATCGATGACGAGTTTTTCAAAGAAGGCGGGGGAGCAGCCCTTCACTATTTTCAGCAGCTCACTTACCAGTCCACGGTTGACGATTTCGTATGCAGCGAAGATAATCTCCTCGGGCGATCTAGTTTGTTCTTCAACCGCGGATTCCGCTTCAGCATCGACGGACTCTTTGCCTTTGGCTTGATGAAATTCTTTGAAACGTGGAATCTTCTTTAGGTCGCCAACCTTAATCTCTCCATTATGATTGGCAAGAAACTCATGACCACTTTTTGTTATTTGTAGATATGCGCGCCTATCAGACCCAATCAGCCCTGCTTTCTTCAGATACGTGTTCGCCCATCCTAGTCGATTGTCAAAAAGGAAGGCTCTTCCGCTAGGGATTTTTTCTCTTAGGTCGTCCTCCGTTAACTTGAATAATTCAATAAGCTTCTTTTTGACGACCTTTAGTTCTTGCTCAGGTAGACCATCGATAACCTCGAGGAGTGGTCGCATAAATGTCTGAAAATCCGGCACGCTCATTGGGATTCTTCCCTAAATTCCTTGTCAGCGAGTAATCCTAACGCTTAAGATCAGCGCCGGGAAGGATCTCCATGCTGGCATCGAGCTTTATGGATCCGCCCGCTGCGCCTTGATGTTAGGCAGATCAAATGAACATTGTAAGAGCGAAATTTCATGTGAACTCAAAAACACTAGATCGTGGCATGCGACGATTCGAGGATGCTTTTGGGAGTATCTCCATCATTGCTCTTGCACTGTTGCACATTAGTTAGGTGGTCGAAAAGCGAGTTCGATGCACAACGCGCTATGGTCGCTCTCGCCGCCTGGACGACGTACGTCGTGCCTGTAAGCACACTCGATAACTTCGAAGTGAGATGATATGAATGCGTGGTCAAACCACCGCTCAGGACGCGAAGCTGAGCGTGTCAAATAGGTTGCTTCCATCGCACCGGTACCGTACTTTGCCCAAAAGGCGTGCTGGAGGTCATGCAGGGCACCATCATCGAAGAACCAGCCGACCGCATTGTCCCAGCGTTGACGCGGATGACCTTCCATACCGCCTCGAGCGTTCTCGCGAGTCATCAGCTCATCTCGGCGACTCGCCCAGCTTTTCTCGCTTGTCCACGCCCAACTACGAACAGGAAGTTTGCCAGGAAAGAACTGTGGTTCATTGTAGTCGCCAGTAACGATTACTGGGCCAGGAGAGATCGATCGAATTACTCGCTGAACCGCCTCTAGCGTATGGATCTTGTCCCAGCCATTGTTGGATCCATTTGGTGCATGTACGGTCAGGATATCTACACCCTCATTGGTGCCAATTGAAACATGTGCACGACCGATGAGGCAAGGAAACGGCGGTGGATTGGACAAACCGAGTGGCTTTTGTTCAATCGGCCACCTGCTCGCAATTAAGTTACCGTATGTTTTTCCACCATCCCCCGAGTCTCCAGTGTGTATCGCGTGAAACCCTAGTTCTGAAAGACGTTGCATGAACTCCGTGGCGTACTTGTTCTTCACCTCCTGAAACGTCAATAGATCAAAGGCAATCTGACCATCGACAATGAACGCGTTGAGAACCTTCGCGGGACGGAAGTTCACGTTCCAGGTCAATAGACGTATATTCATGTTCACAACTCAAGAAGGCATTCTGACGTGTATTGAGAGAGATGCACAATGCGAAGAGAAGGTACCAAAATTCCGTTTTTTCTAACCGATAGCCGTCAGCCGCGGTGGCATCAACTGGTTACATTCGCCTCCGTCGGCTGCACGGCGTGTTGGCCAGCTTGTTGTTCAGCACTCCACAGGTAAATTCGACGATTCCTGGATTCGATGAACTCTATTGCGGCCTGCCGATATGCCAGATAGCCATCAAGGTCCTGCGGGACCGGTGATGTGTTGAAGTCCATGAATGAGGAGAAGAATCTCACTGCCGAACAGTCCTCGGTGACGAGGTCTTGTAACAGGAAGAACTCAACGTATCCGCGAAAGTCACCGAACAGACCCAAAAAGGAACCGTATCGCTGGAGAACGTCACCCAACGGACTTGGCTCGCTGCGGTAGTGTCGACGGATACACTCGACCGTAAGGTCGAACCGATCTTTGATCCGTGGGTGGAAACCGCGTGCGCCGTTGATTGTCATCTTTCGGCCAACCCGCTCTGCTGGGAACACCATCATCCCGCCGATCGTGTAGCCCACCCGTAGAAAGGACTCCTGCTCTGCGGTAGGGATCGAACTGAGGACCTTCTCCAGACGCGATTCTTTCCTGAACGTAGGGATCACCGCATCGCTGGCAAGGAAGAATTCCCCCAATCCGGACCTGTGGTGTAGGTAGTGCTGGCCGATGTCATCGAGTGTGAACAACACGCCATTAGGTAGGTGTTTACTCCACAAATGCCGATGATGTCGACGAAGAGCTGGGCTGTAGGAGTCTGGATCTTTCTTCGGATAGCCGGGTGTGTCTGACCTGAAATCAAACGTGACGTCAATCTGATTGTACGTGCGCATTTCAGGCATGATGTGTTATCTGAAGGAATAGCCTGGCGTACCAAAATTGTAACTGGCTAACAATGATTGGGCGGGTCCGCAACCTCCCTACAGGCTCACCATCCAACCAGATAAAACCCTCAATTCCTGCAGTGTAGGAGCCTAGATCCATTTATGGCCAACTGATCACAGAGACCTATGTGGCTTGTTCTGAACTTTAACCGGGTCTGAGAACCAACTGTTCTTAAAGTTAAAAAGGGGCGGCTGGGCTTCGAAAACCGAGTTTGCTCTGGTTCAATTCATGTCTGTTGATCATGGTCGTGCTCACGTCCCGATGACCCAGAAGCTCCTTGATCGTGCGAATGTCCAGACTGCCCTGCAGTAGGCGGATGGAATACAGGTAGCGCCACTTCATGCCGTTGGAGGCTGACATTGAGGCACCCCCCCTGTGGCAATAGCTCCCAGCCGCACCAAGCCCTTGGCCTCCAGGAGTCGCAGCCGATCCCGCAACAAGTGGCTGCCGCTCTCTGCGAGCGAGCAGCGGGCACGCGCTGCCGCCAAGGGCACCCCGCTGCTGGAGCCCTGGCGCGAGCACAACACCCTGCGTGGCCTGCGCGATCGGTTGCAGCTGGCCTTCGATTGCTGGAACCTGCTCGATGCCCCTGACGGCACCAGCCGCCGCACGGTCTACCTGCCCCCAGGCGTCAAGGAGCCGGATTCCTCCTATCGCAACCGGATCGAAAACGCCAGGCCCACCGGGTTCTTCCGCGACGCGCTGCGCACTTATGCCGGGATGCTCTCTTTCCTGCACTGGCAAGCGCTGCCGCCGTCGCTGCAGGCGGTGATCGGTGACGTGGATGGACGCGGCACCGATCTGGGGGTGTTCCTGTTCATCGCAGACCTGCTGGTGCTGCGTGATGGCGGCTGCCTGATCCTGGTTCTGCCGCCGGAACATCGCTGGCCCTCAGAAGGGCACAGGCTTGATGCTCTGCACCGTGGTGATCGCCTCTCGTTGCCTCGGCTGGCCCTGGTGCCTCGCGCTGACTTCCTCGACTGGCAACTCCCCAATCCCAACGGTCTGCCGGTGCGCGTGGCCTGGCGGGTGGACGTTCACAACCCGATCAGACCCGACCACTTTGGGGGGGTCCCGGTTCATTACCTCACGCCGAACAACACGCCGGCCTACGACCTCTCCAACTGGACCTACCGGGTGGCGGAGCTGGCCGCCGATGGCCTGCGATTTCAGGCGTACCGGGCCGTGCCATCGACCTCGGCTTCCTGCGGCTACCAGGCTGAGCCCCTCGGGCCTGCGGTGCTGCTGGAGGGCCAGCACACCATGCCCTGCGTCTGGTACGCCGCCGACGGAGCGGCCTTCGGGGAAGGTGATCTGCCTCACCTGGGCCTGGCCAACCAGTACCTCACCCACTACCGGCTCAAGAGCGAATACGAGGACCTTCTCTCCCGCTGCGCCCTGCCGGTGGGTGTGCGCAGCGGCCTGGTGGATCAGTACGGCTTCCAGCGCACCGAGGACGGCGAAGCTCGCGCCCCTGAGCAGCTCGTGCTCTCCACCTCCACCTTCATGGACCTGCCTGAGGGTGCGGACTTCAACTGGAAGGAGATCCGCGCCCGCTCACTCGCCGAGCACCGCGCTTACCTGAGCTTGCTGGATGAAACCATGCGCCGTGATGCGCTGGTGCCGACCCAGAACCGCGGACCAGGCAAGAGCGAGCAGGAGGTGAGCCTCACCGCTGGCCAGGCCTACGCCCTGCTCCAGTCACTTGCCACCCAGAAGACCTCGGTGTTCTCCACCCTGCTGGAGCATTGGTGCCGGGCCACGGGTGACGTTCTCCAGCAGGGTGCTGGCGTGTCTCTGATCGTGACGCCGCTCACCCCTCCGCCCAGGCCGCTGCCGTCTGTTGGCGAGTGGCTCACCCTCCACGAGCGCGGTGTGATCAGCACCGATGAGCTGCGCCACCAGCTGGCTCTGGCTGCTTCTCCGGGGTTGGTGACACCGATCGGCAGCAGCAGCGCCGACAGCTTTGCTGCCTCGGCTCCGGAGGCAACGTGAGCGAAACCCCCAACCCCTACGCCTGGCGGCCGTCTGATCTAGAAGCGATCCGCCGGGCGCTGACGATCCCTGTGTCGCCGGCCAGCATCCGCGCCATCAACGACGAGATGGCGGCCCTGGAGCGCAGCTACCCCGACGCCATTCCAGGCGCCAAGGCCAGCCTCGATGCCATTGCCGCGATCGATGCCGCCCTGGTCGGCGGTCAGACGGCGGCCGATCCGTTCGTGATCAAGACCACTCGCAAGGCGGCCGTCAGCCCGGCCGACCCCAACCAATTGCCCAAGCGGAAACTCGATGTGATCGAGTACGCCACTGAGCTACTCATGGAGGAGGTGTCGACGGAATACGCCGAACCGACCGCCGCCAATGGATCTCTCAGTCCCGGCGCTCTGCGGCGGGCGCATGTCGAATCTCTGCTGCTGATCCTTCCGCGGCTGCGCAACTGGCAGGCGCCGCAGCCCACGCCCTTCCAGGGCCAGCTCGCCCGCGGCTGACCATGGCACCGACTCCCACCAGCTCCCCGCTGCAGTTCGTCGCCAACGTGCGGCTGCTGCTGCGCCAGGTGGATCACACCGGCGCCAGGGAGCCGCTGACGCTGGCTCGCCACGTCTTTGAGTGCTTCATCCAGCAGACCAAGCTGATTTCCAGCCGCGACAACGGCCCCGGCGTCGACACCGGCGACATCCTCTGCGAGGGCTACCTGTGTCGTGCCGCGGTGCTGCCCCATCCGGCCGTGGACGCCTGGGACTGGCTCGATGCTGATCTCGACTGGCAGGGCGCCGCCGTGCGAGGTGAGTACCAGCCGCCGGCCACCGGTGGCGTGCTGCCGCCCAGCTCCACCGTCCAGGCTCCTGCCGATGGCGCCTGCTGGCTGGGTGATCTCTCACTGCTCCAGACGCCTGGCGTGCTGCCCCATGCGCCCCGGGCGCTCTTTGCTGCTGCCAGCCTGCTGATGATCGGCGCCGCCTACGGACCCGGTGGGATCGGCGCCCTGGTGCAGCCGGAGCTGGGCGAGAAGCTGACCTTTGCGATCAAGCCTCACCGCGTCTACGTGTTGGAGGCGGGCGACACGCTGAATTCGATCGCCTATCGCTTCGGTACGACGGTGCCGACACTGCGGCGCGTCAACCAGGACCTGCAGGAGCTGCAGACGATCGAGACAGCCCCGGGGGACACGCTCACCCTGTTGGCCGGCACCTACGGCACCACCGTCGAGACCCTGCGCAAGCACAACCCGGAGCTGCTCCGGGCCGATGGCCACACGGTGGTGGAGGGCGACACGATCGCCACGATTGCTGAGCTGTACGACACCACCAACCGCACGATCCGCAAGTACAACCCGCCCCTGGCGGAGTACCCGAGCGGTGATCAGCTTCCGTTGGCCATGGTGGTGAACGTGCCAGCGATCCGGCCGTCGTCACCGCTGGACCCCGGCCAGGAGCTGCTGGTGCCCAGCGTCACGCCATCAACCGTGCTGCCGGCTGGCGGTTGGATCTACCTGCCGCAGCAGCGGGCGGTCTCCTTCCCTGACGAGATCGACCTGGACGCCGCGCCGCCACCGCCGGTGGCCATGCTGCGCAGCTCGGCGCCGCTGAGCCTCTGAGCTGCTGGCAATAGGAAGCGTGAGCGCAGCCCGGATGGGGTGCTCGCGTCAACCACAGCCGTGATGGGTGGACCCATGACCAAGCGAACTAGAGAGCTCCAGCCCCAGCCCGAGGCCGCATCGCAGTCCTACGTCACCTACGCGCAGCAGCAGCAGTGGCCCAATCAGGACTCGTCGCTTTCTGAGGGCGAGGAGCTCGATGCCGTTGATGACTCTGAGCTCGATCCACTCGATGACGAGCCCCTCGATCCAATCGAGGAGCCTGCCACCACGGGCGATGAACCGGCAGCAGAACCCGATGCCCTCAAGGCCGAGCGCCGCAAGACCAACCAGCTGGAGCGGGATCTGCGCACCCTCAAGCGTCAGCTCTCCCAGTTCTCCAAGATCAACCCCGACGAGTACGAGCGTCTCCAGGAGGCCGAACGCCAGAAGGTGCAGCTGGAGCGCGAGATCGCGACCCGCGAACGCCAACTGGAGGCCGCTGCGGCCCGCAAGGTGAAGGCTGTCGCCAAGGAGCGCGACGACGCCCTGGCCGAAGTGCAGCAACTGCGCAAGGACCGGCTGCTGGAGCGCCTGTTCGTCGACGCCGAGGGGCGTCCCGGTGGTGACAACCGCGGCTCCTTCTTTGAGATCTTCAAGCAGCAGGTGGGCGGCGAGTTCCGCCTGACCAAGGACGGCAATAGCCGTGACGTGCTGGAGCCGATCGATTCCAAGGGCAATGCCCTGCTCAGCGACAACGGCAACCTCCAAGCCGCTGAGCATGTCGAGAGCCTGCGCACCCATCCGGTGCTGGGCTTTCTGTTCCAGCAGCGCGGCGGCATCGGCCCCACCACGGTGATCGCCGAATTCGATGGCAACGGACAGGCCACCAACCTGCAGAGCATGAGCGCCAGTGAGCTCTATCTGGCCAGCTACGCCCGCAAGCCAACCGGCGCACGGAGCTGAGCTGAGCTGAGCTGCCGCGATGCCGCCGTACCTCGCCTTCTGGAGTCGCCGCACAACCGCCACGGTGGTCAGTGCGGCAACGCGCTCATCGGCGCGCTCGCGTGCAACTGCCAGGCACCGGGCCGGTTACGGAACCCTGGTGAGTCTGAGGCGAGCGAATGCTCAGGACAGCCGGCTGATCGAGAAGGGAACCTGGGTGCGTCGCCGCCGTGATGGCAGCAGCCCCCAATTCGGCAGCCGAGCGCAGAAGGCAGCGGCACGGCGCCAGCGCAGCCGCTACCGCTCCTGGCTGTAGCAGTGGCTGCCGCGAGCGGAGCGAGGGAGATTGTCAACCAACCAACCAATCCAGACATTCGATCAATCAATCGAACAACCACATCCACAAAAGGGGGGTAATACCCCCGAAAACGAGAATCGCGCGGACAGCGCTTCTCAAATGTCGCAAAATCTGGAAATTTACTTCTGCAGCGCATCGCGCAAGTGTCGGGGCCTCCACGAGCCAGCGGAGTGAAGCCCGAGCAGGCGCGAGAGGCGGAGCGCAGCGGCAGGAGTCCCGGCTGCTGGATTGAGGGGCGGCACGAGCGGCAGAAAGCGCAATCCCGAGCGGGAGCGAGTGGGTGGAGCGTTGCCGCAGCCGCCCCGGCTGTTGGTCCCTGCGTTGCCCACGTGTCGGGTGAAAGGGCCCCGCAGGGCCTTTGAGCGGAGCTGGAGGCGTGCTCACACGGCCCAGCGCAGCGGGAGCTCCAGATCGGCCTCATCGAGCTCACTGGGATCGATCAGATCCCACCAGGAGCCGGGGCAGATGGGCTCGACCGGCTTGGGTTCGACCCACCGGCCGGCGGCCACCTCGGCTTCCCAGCCGCTGAAGGCGGCTTCCTGCTGCGGATCAGGACGATCAGCGGCTGCTTTTGCTGGCGGTTTGATGCGCCGGGCGGCGTAGCCGGCGGTGAACCCGGCCTCATAGGTGAGGAGACAGGCGAACCAGATCACCGCGATCGAATGCGCGAGAGCGGAGCGGAGCAAGGGGCGCAGGCTGGTGAAATCCACGAGAGGCGAAGCGAAGAACGCCGCCGTCACGCACCGGAACGAGGAGGAGACAAGGGCGGCGAGGAACGAGCCGCTTGCGCAGCCCTTGACGCCTCCGCGCTGCCAGCCCGGGAGTGCAGCGATCGGTTGCTGGCGCTCTGGTGCAAACTCGGGCGCGTTTTGCTGACCCCCGTGGATCCCCTCTGAGTCCCGGCCGCCTCAGTGCTGACTTGCTGTGTCTGAGAAGGCTGCGGTTGTTGTCCACCTGGCCGGGTTGCCGCTTGCCGCGAGAAGAAAAAGGGCAGCCAGCTTGCGCTGACCGCCCCTGCAGTGGAGCGCTCAGTGGGCCTGGGCCGTGTGGTTCCGGAACGGATCCGCGCAGTAGCCCTCGATCAGCTCCATGGCGAGGAACGAGGGAAAGCTGATGCGGCCGTTGCCGATCGATTCGCTTGCGCCTGGGAAGGACCGCCTCAACGCCAGCGGGCGGCTGGGTGGCTTGGTGGCTGGCAGTTTCTCCCTGGGCTCGAACTCCTGCAGCCGGCTTTCAACCAGCGCCCAGAGGTATTTGGGGATCTTGCTGGGCCTTGTGCCTCGCCAGGCTTTGCAGGTGGCATCCCAGGGCCTGGATTCTTTCAGCAGCAGGCCGTTTTTGCCGGCCTTGGTGAACAGGACCATGACCAGGTGCTCGCTGATCTGCTCGCTGACGGCTGCTTTCCAGGTGATTCCGCTCATCGTGGAATCGTGAAGTGTGTGTGCCATGGTTGTGAACCAGGCGAAGGACGCAAAGCGTTGGCGCGGCGAGGGCAAGGGTGAGCGAAGCGAACTCGCCTGGCCCTTGCGCCGCCGCGCACGCTGAAGCAGGCCGCCGCCGCCCTTGTCGCTCACCAAAGCCCAGGCTCAGCTGACGTCGAGCTCAGGCAGCTTCCATAACTGCTCGCTGCGCTCGGGTTGCTTCTGTCGATCTTCTTTCAGAGCCTGATCCACCTCGATCATGCTCCGTTCGGTCTCTAAGTACTCAAATGCCAGAGCTGTGGGCTTGATGCCACGCAAGGCAGCTTGGTGCTGTATGGAGCCTGCGATGAAAGCCCGGATCAGCGGTGGCACCGGAAGCTGGCCGGCGAGCTTGATCTGCAGGCCCGCCAGCTGCTGCCAAGTGATGATCCCAGAACGATGTTGTGGACCAATGAAGTGGGCTGCGTCATCAGGAATGAAGGCTTCATCAATGCAGTAGATGAGCCGACGGCTCTCTGCGGCCTCCTCGAATTCATCCTGATCAAGGTAGTAGCCAGGATTCTGGTTCTTATCGCCGGTAAGCGTTTTGCCAAGATTCTTCGCTTCAATCACAAGGAGTCCAAGAACCCCACGACCATCGCGGTAGTGGATCACGACATCGGCCATCGGCCGACCGTTCTCCCCCTGTTCCCACTCGTAGCTCCAGCGGCAGTCCACAACTTCTGATGGCGGCTCCAGGCCTGCGAGTTCAACAATCGCTGGGATCCATTGATCGGGCTCAAACAACGTGAAGTTCTCCCAGGCCCCCACAGTGAGGTAGGTCTCGTGCCTTGGGTTGACGAACTCATGGGAACGCTTGTTGAGGTATTCCCTGGTTTCCCCATCCTTTGGAGGCGTTCCGCTGAATCGCGTGGTGTCACGCCAGAGGCGGCCAAGCCTTCGGTGCTGCAGCCCGTCGGGCTCGGGAGGGATCATGGGAAGGGCCATCCACCAGTCACTGAAGTTTCCGCTGGCTGTGTAGGTCGACCCTGACTTGGCTCTCATCCCGTCGCTCTTGAACGGCCCTGGTCCTAGCCGGGATGGAGCAGATTTGGGGAAGACCTGCAACTTATCAATGAGATTGATCAGAACTGTAACGTCGTAATGCCATGTGGAGATCTCCCTTGCGAGATCCCAGGACAGCTACAACTTATGGACTTGGGGTTGATCCACAAGACAGAGAGACGCTGGCCATCACCTGCCCACAAAGAGCTGAAGGAAGAATATCCAAGAGAGCGCAATGAATCTGCGGATGCGGGCCAGGTGCATGGCCATGTTAGCCAGCGTGCCATTGAGAACTACTTGTTAACAGCAATCAACCGCTCCCTACCGCCGCAACACTGCTTCGCACAAGATATAGCAGTGAATATCGCAGACTTTGTTGGCCTAGGGATTAGGAGTCTTCCTTAATGCCTGCGGTTGTTCCGATAAGGTTCGACCTCTGGTGCCTGACTGTTTGCGATTGAGAAGTAGAATCTGATGGCGCTGGTGCGCTCTTCAAGGCGGACCAGTTACTGACAAGCCAGGATAAGAACGTTGAAGCCAAGATACTAAAGACGGCCCATCGTACCGTAGCCTTAATTCCTGATTCACCCTCTTTTTGAACCGGGCGGATTATGTTCTTGTATACATCAATATAATTAGACGCAACCGTGTTAACGCTCCCCAGTTGTCCCTCAATCTGTTCAAGCGGGCGCAGTAGCGGTTTAAGAAGATCGCTTTTCAAGGCCTCTTTCTTGACATTCTTAATTTGGAGTTGAGCGCCCATCAACTCTTCGGAGAGTTGGTGAGGGTCAAATGTCAAGATATCCTTGAGATCTCCGCGTAGCGATGTGAGCTCCGTATCAATTACCGTCAAGAGCTCAGTTAGCCTTTGTGCGCTGTGTTCTGTGATGCCTGCAATCACGATAGGGGCAAAGCCATCCTCTCCGATCTCTTCGTATGTGAGAGTTCCGTTGCCGTTTAGGTCGTAGAGGGCGGTATCAAGTTGGTATGGCTTAGGTATGATTGTGTCGAGATCACGCCAGAAATCCTCGTTTTTCGAGTCGATGTGCCCCTCTGTATCGGCATGACGAATGAATGCGGCGATCAATCGTGCTTGCTGTAGAACCTTACGTGGATCTTCCATTCTGAGGTTCGAGTAAGGATGAGGAACAACTTAGAGTGGGTTGAGCAGCAATCGCTGACCCAGCACAAAAGATACAGGTCAGCAGGCTAACTCTACTTCGGCAGAACGTCCATCCTGCCGATCTTCCTATCCCATTCAGCCCATCATTCCTCGCTCAACAACCACATTGCCCCCAGAATCCTCCAACTGCAACTCCTTGCCTCAATGGGTGTAGCTCACGATACCTGTTTAACACTGTCAGCCTATCCAACCTCTCACTCTGGGAAGTTTTGCCAATCTCTACACCCCCGCAGGCCATTGATTGAGGAACTGCGTGGGATTCATGGTTGCCGCAGGCAGCCCTTGAACGTCATTTCTCCCAATGCGAGACCAGTGCTGTTGGCGAGTTGAAAAAAAGGGCCGCCGCAGCGGCCCTTGGGCCTCAGATGACCGAAACGGTGCAGCCCTTGGTGCCCTGCAACTTGCGGGCGATCGCGTGCGCCTTTTCGGCGGGAATGAAGCGCATCTTCTTGACGGGCTTGCCGCGCTTCCCGAAGAACTGCAGCTCACACGGGTGGGCGCTGCCCTTGAGGCCACCGGGATAGAAGTGAACGACGACGCAGCGGATTGGGCTGCTCGGGCCGGATGGAACTTTCATGGTGCGTGTGGCGAGGGACCCCTCGGTGCTGGCCTCCCGCACAGGAGAAGGCAGGGGCGGCTTCGCCGCAGCGCGGCAGGCCGCTTGCGTAGCCCTTGCCGAGCCGAGCAGGAGGCCACCGTGGGGGACCCATCGCCATGCCCTGAGGTTCTGCAGCAGCCCCAGTTGACGCCGTTCGGCCGTGCTCCCGCCACGAGCTGTGAGCGCGATGGGGGACGCCAAGCGTCTGGCCCACTCCAAGAGCCTCTGGATCGGGTGCTCAGCGAAACCAGAGCGAGCACTCGCCGCCAAAGAAGCGCTGCAGCTGCTGGCCGCGCAGCTTGGCGATCGGAGCGGGCACCAGGCGGCAGGGCCGCACCACCTGGCCGGTGGCATCGAGGAACCAGATGCGGGCTTGGGCGCCGGGGTTATCGGCCGGCTCGAGGAACTCGACGCCGATGCAGGCAATGGCGGACATGGATGGCGAGCGACGGACACCCGCGCCGCGCCCCGCCAGGGGCATCCTGGCCGTGGTGCCGAGCCGCCATCCAGCCGCCACTGGTGCACGACGCCCGGTCGGCGCTGGCCAACCCAAGCGAACTCCTGCTAGTACAGGTGTACCTCTCGCTTGGCGCTCTGGTGTCTGCTCCCCCTGCTCGCTCTCGCGGTTCCCATCGGGACACGAACCCCAGCGCGGAGGAAGTGACCGTCGAGGACTGGCCCTATCTGGATCAGGCCGTGCTGCGCCCCAGCCGCAGCCGCAAGGTCTGCATGACCTGCCACTTCTTTCGCCACCACGCCGGGGTGAACTGCATTCCCCTGCTCACCTGTCAGCTGCACCAGGGACTGCTGGCCCAGGGCGAGCACCTCACGCACCGCTGCAAGGGCTGGACCGATGACATGACGCGCCAGCGGGGCTGGTGTCCGGAGGTGGCATGAGCAGGCATGGCCATCAGCAAGGGACCACCCCTGTCGCCCAAAGAAGGGTGGCTCAGCGACGGCCGCCAGGTGCTGCGTTTCCGCCCCACGCGCTGGGAGCGCAACCGCTTCCGCATCGTTGGCGTCCTGCCCGGGCCTTTCGCCTCAAACAACTGGGCTACGTGATTGCCCTGGCGCTGTTTCAGGGGCTGCTCCGATCGGATGGGTGAATGGCCGGCATCGTCCCAATCGACACGCAAGACAACAGTGGCAGTGCAAGTGCTAAAATAGTGAGATCCTCAATGACGTCCTGAAGCCCCCATGGATCAACTTCCTCCTTTGGCCCAGAACTGGCTTGATCAGCTGACCGTGACCGCACGCAGCATCGACAACCTTGTGGAGGAGGGCTTCATGGGCTGCTCCGAGCAGGATCTGCTCCCCTGGTTGGCTGAGGCCCGCTCGTTTGAGGCCATCAGCCGGATCACCTGGGTCAAGACCAAGCCGGATGGAGAGGGAGAGGTCGCCCTGATGACCGCCGATGTGACGGGTCTGGACGAGCTGCTCGAGTGGATGCTGGAGAGCCGGGGTTTCTGTCCGAAGGTCTATGCGCCGGAAGAAGAGCCCATCGTTCCCGGTTCCCTGGTCGCGCTGATGCCCACGGCCTACAACCTGCCGGAGGGCAGCAGTTCGGAGGAGGTTCTCAGCGAGGAGGTGCTGGAGGTGCTGGCCGAGATTTTTCAGGATCTCAAGCAGGCTTACGGCAACCACGCTCATCTCCATCGCCTGGACTATGGAGTCTTCATGGCCGCGGTGGACGAGCACGACGTCATCGTGCTGACGGGGCAGTTCATCGACCTCAATGATGGAGAGCTTTACGACTTCACGATGGATGGGATCAACCAGCGCCTGCGCTACAGCTCGACCGGGGTGATCCATCCCGCGTTTGCCCACCGGGAGGACGGAGTCGCCGCTGAACCGGCTCACGCCACCTCCTCACAAGCGTGAGCGGAGGGACGATGCCATCCCTCCCGCTAAAAGTATCGCCCGTCCTTCTTGACGACCCACCTTTGCATTCTACATATAAGGTTTTACCGTCCTTGGTCGTCTCAATATCGTTACCCGATTAGCTATTTAGCCTAAATGAGACAATATTGTACCCATTGCTCTTAAGTTAAGCGCACATGCTTCCACTGCACCGTTCCCAGTTGGCATGCCAATTCCTAGTTCGTTGAGTTCCAGTGTGACATTGTGGCTGGCTTAGAACACAACTCCAGTTTGGTCACTGTGAACTCAAGGCTTACAGTATTGGGGTGGGTTTCAATGTCACTGATCTTCCTCATACCAAACGGAGTTTCGCCCATTGCTCTTGAACTCTCCGGTAAATGCACGAGCATTCCGGAAGGCGACGACGATACGCCCTTTATCGACGCATTCTTGTACGTGGGCGCTAGCAGCTTGTATGGAAAAGGAGTCCTTGTCTTTCGAGTGCTTGAGCATCTCGTGCTCGACGTACTCATCAAGACGCTTCGGGTCCATGACGTGCGTCGCATCCGTGTCAATCTCAGCAGCAAGCAAGAAGTGATGCCCATTGAGCGTGCCAATTCTCAGGATGCGCTCATTGCGTACGCGGTTCAGCGATGCAAGCCAGAAACCAGTAATTCCGTGGCATGAGCCAGATGGCTTGGCGAGTACAGAATCGACTACCGCATCTACCAACCAAGACTTGACGTTGAACGACATAGGGTATCCAATTCAGTTCAGCTGATATCTCGGCGATCATCTTCCATGGAAGCTTGGACCAAGCGGCACAACCGATTGATCTGCTCCGCCTCCTCCACCGTGTTGGCGATACCCGTTACGAGGCCGGGTGAGCCGACAACGATCGAGAGGCAACGGGCACGGCTGATGGCCACGTTGAGCCGGTTGGGCTGCAACAGGAAACCCAGGCCTCGGGGGGCGGCATCTCCGTCACTGGCGGTGAGGGAGTGGATGGCCACGGGGGCTTCCTGGCCCTGGAATCGGTCCACCGTTCCCACCCGGGCACGGTTGCCCAGCCTTTGCTGCAGCCGGTTCACCTGAACGTTGTAGGGAGCTGTCACCAGGATGTCGATCGGGGTTAGAACCCCACTGCGTTCAGCGCCGCTGCTGGCATGGCGGTAGCTGGAGCCCAGCAGGGATTCCACCAGCCGAGCGATGCGCTCGATTTCTTCTTCTGAGCTGACGCTGCAGCCGGTGTGCTCAACCGCCTCAAACACCAACCCTTGGCTGGGGACGACTCCACCATCGCTGCCGGTGAAGGGCTCCCGCCACTCGATCCGGTTGATCGCATTGGCGGGGCTGGCCTTGAGCCGGCCGTTGTAGAAGAGCGCCGAAACCATCGAGGTGAGCGAGGGTTCCATCCGCCAGCTGGTGGCCAGGAACACGCCCCGATCTGCCGGCACCACCGCTTTGTCCTGCATCAGATACTCCAGGCAGGAGCGGCCGCTTTCTCCCGGGTGATCGGCCTGGCTGGGCTGGGCCAGTTGCTGCTGGTCGCCCACCAGCAGGATTCCTCGGGCGCAGCGAGCCATCACCAGCAGATTGGCCAGGGACATCTGCCCCGCCTCATCCACCACCAGCCAGTCGAAGGCCTCCTCCATCACGGGGCGAGCGAACATCCAGGCCGTGCCGCCCACCACGGCCATCGATCCGGCGAGGGCATCGGGTTTGCAGAGCGCCACGGGCTGGCCGACCAGACCTTTGTCGTCTTTAGCGGTGCTGCATTTCACCACCTGCTGGCTGAGGCCACGGCCTGCGCAGGTGCTGTGGGCCTTGAGCAGCAGGTTGTTGATCGCGGCGTGGCTGTTCGAGCTGATCGCCACCCGCAGACCGCGCTCCACCAACTCGGCAATGACCTCAGCGGTGACGGTGGTTTTGCCCGTGCCGGGGGGGCCCTGGAGCGCCAGGGTCAGATTGCTGTGGGAGGCAAGAAACGCCGCCAGATGGGCCGGCAAGGCGCTCGGATCGGCTGCGAGGGCATGATTGAGCGAGATCAGTGGCTCAATGGCACGGCGCTCCAGCAGGTGAACGATGGCGGCAGGGATGGGCTTGCCACCATCCACCCAGCTCTCGGCCTGGGCCAGCAGGCTGTCGCGTAGAAGCTCGCTGATGTCCTCGGGCACCTTGATCAGAGGGATGGGACCCTTGGGAAGTTCCACCGCCTGGCCGGCGGCCTGCCGCTTGTCTCTCGTGCTCCAGGGGTACTTGAGGGTGAGGGTGCCCTGTTCGCCGTCGATCACCACGGCCTGGAGCTTCTGGCCGGTCTCGGGGATCTCCAGCTTGATGGACCCATCTCCATGGGCGACATGGAGTTTGAGGGTCTGACTCGGATCGAAGGCGAAGGTGTGCAGATCGGCGCCGGTGCGCGCACTCGGCACACTCTCGGAGCCTTGCCATACGACTCCGTTGATCGCCTCGCCATCGGCGTCGAGTTCCTCCGGGCTCTGCAGGGCCTTACCCCTGCGATCGAAGTAGGCCCACCAGGCCACCTTGGCCTCGCGGTGATGGAACGGCAGCAGCTGGGCCAGTAGCCGTTGCACCCGCCAGCTCAGGCCCCGGGGACCCAGTCGTTCCTGGTCGAGCAGGTCGGCTTCTGGAGCATTGGCGGCGGGATCGCTCTGGAGCTGCTCAGGCAACTCGGCGATCAACCGGGCGCTGAGGGCTTCCAGGGGCCAGGGTTCCGCATCAGGGCGTTCCTCCTCAGCCTGTTCAAGCGGTTGATCGGGCAGGCCCTGGGCGCGGCGCAGAACCAGCAGCCAGTCATGCAGCAGCACCGTGGAGACGCAGTCGTCGCGGTTGTAGTCCTCGATGGCCTGAAGCCTGGGGCTGCCTTCGGGAGCTGCGCCCGGCAGGGGAGGCTCACCGGAGGATTGCCAGTGCAGGTACGCGACGACGGAATCACCGGCATTGGTGACATCGGCGCCACGGGGGCCCATGTAGAGCCCCTCCACTTTCTTGATCGAGTAGCTGCCTTCACCGAGCACGATTGAGCGGGTGACGACCGGCAGCAGGTCACAGAGCAGATCACTGCGCAACCAGTCATCGATCACCGCTTCTCGGGTGGAGTGTTGCTGGGAGAGGCGTCGCATCGCCGCTTTTTCATAGCTGGCGTAGTGGTAGACGTGCAGGCCTGGATGACGGCGTCTTCGTTCCTCCACCCAATCCACAAACCCCTCGAAGGCCCGCTTCTCTTCCAGGGGGCGATGGCCCCACCAGGCGATGAAGGCTGCCGGCTCAGCCGGGGCCTCCCGGTAGCAGGCCCCAAAAAGGTATTCGAGCTTCTTGGCGGCAACGGCATCCTGGAGTCCCTCCATGTCGAACCAGATGTCGCCGGCATCGGCGGCGGGGAGGGCGGCTAAGCCCTTGCCCTGCTGCAGGGGGCGCACCAGGAACGCGGGCTTGCCATCGGCCCCATGGGGTGTGAGTTGCAGCTGGGCCTGCTGACGTAACTCGAACAGGACCTCGGCCGCCAGGCCAGCGATGCTGGCGGCGGGAGGCAGTTCGGCCAGCTGCTCGATTGTGTGGATGCCGGCGGCCTTGAGCTTGAGGCGCTGGTTCTGGCGCATGTTCGCCACCAACACAAGATCCCGCTCGGCGATCAGCCGCTCCTCGATGAAGGCGCTCCAGCTGCCGTGATCACCGGGTTCATCCTCCGGCGGCGAGGCGGAATCGAAGGAAGCACAGAAATCGCGGTAGCGGTTGCGGAGCTGTTGGTACCAGGCCCAGAAGCGGTCAGTGTCATAGGTCTGGAAGCGGCCACCGCCGAGAAACAACTCGAAGCGATCGGGCCGGTGCCCCAGCAATGGGGTGAGCAGTTCGCAATAGGCACAAGCCTGGACCAGAAAGGTGGTGCGTGGCTTACTGGCCAGCTTGCATTCGATCGGGATGTAGCTCCAGTCACCCAGGGCCGAGGGCTGGGGAATCCTGCGCAGCACATCGGCCGAGCCGCGGATCTCTCCGTTGTTCAGTGAGGCCTGATGGATGAAGTCGAACCCTGCTGCCATCGCCTCGCGGGTGGCGACGTAATCAGCCTCGCTCTGCTTGCCGGCCAGGCGGGCGATGCGATAGCCCTCGGCTTCCAACCGGTTGAGCAACACCTGCTCAAGGCGCAGACCATCGGCGAACAGTTGCTCATCAAGGGAGGAGGGAGGTGGTTGCTTGCCCGTGAAAAGACCCCTGGATTTGAGCTCCTCCCACCAGGCACCGATCCGTGGGCTACGGCTGAAGAGGGCGAGCTGGCTAGGGGTGGTGGGGCGAGAGGTCATCGAGAGGTCATAAATGTGAGACGTGGCTCGCTCAGCCTGCTTTATCCATTACCCATGAGATGAGACCCACGTCAATGGCCATGGAGGCAATTTTAGAGATATCGAGAATCTTGATTTTAGTGCCGTCAACACCAGAAGGGATGGTGAAGTCTTCCAGAAGACATTCTGATGAATGATATACGAAGTAGAAGAACTGATAAGTTTCTAGGCCGGGAGACGTTGCGTATTCATGGAATTCAGCGGGAGTTGTTCTTGATTTTACCTGAACACTCACCTTGCTTTCGTCTAGTGGATTCTCGAACACAAGATCTACAAAGTCCTGCACTTTGCCAGTTGTGCTTATTCTTCGGAGGGTTTGCGAGAAAATAAGCTCCACAAGAAGCTCAAAGTCCCCAGGCGTGAGTGAGCGTATTGCTGCTGTGATGCCGCGGCTTAATTGCCCCATTGCCAAAACAACCGTTTTTTGATAAGGGTGCAGTTGGCAGAGAATTCTCCGAAGAAGATATTCTTTCGCATCATTTGCAATTTTACATGAGGTTCCTCTATAGGACTTTGTTTGGGTTATTCGACCCGAAAGCTTCTCTTCCAGGAATTCATTTCCTTCGATATCTGTGCAGCGCCATTGGCCGAGAACTGAGCGATGGCTACCATCCTCTGCGCGTCTTGGCGGAATAGAGGGGTCTAGAATTGCAAAGTAGAGCTTTCGCGCATGGAAGGTTATCCAGAGCGTTTCCTCTCCTGATTCAAAGAAGTAACGCAACTGGTTTGTCGCTGATGTTGCATTCTGTTTACGTTTATTGTCTGTACCCTTCGCTTCTGAGAAATGGAAGTCCCATACGAGTTTCCAGGCCTTATCCTTATTGGAGGCGCCAGCGCTCTTTGCCTCCATCATGAGCTGAAAACAATCTGGATCTGATGAGCAAAATCCAATGTAACAAAAGTCATTTTGGATACATGCTATCTCTTGCCTGCCTTTGTCTCCTAGCTTGATGTAGCGAATCTCGTTGACTGCTTGTAGATCTGGAACTGATTGAGATTGTTGAAGAACTGGCATTGGGGAGTGTGAATGCTGAAATTGGAAGTGTTCTTGACTTGAAGGCTGGGCAGTCGTGAAGTGGGCCTAGTGGCTACAGGCTGCTTACTAAAGCATCGCTTCCAACAATGAGCTCATGGCGCACATTCACCTGTTATGCAAAAATACTATAGGCCATCTCAATCGGTCTTGCTAATTAGTAAGACCGAAAATCTCATCGATCATCCCAGCAGGCCTTGACCCTGTCACATCTAACTGTGGTACGTAAAGCATGGCGGTCATGGGCTTGATCCTCCGGCCGTCCTCGCTCCAGGCGCGTTGTTTCATAGCCGTGAAATCAGCCACATCCTCGCAACACCACACCTTAATCCGACAGCAGGCATCGGTTGGATGCAGGGTCAGAATCTCCTTTAAGGTCAGCGCCTGCACAAGAGGCGAGAGCGCCTCGTCGAAAATCAGGTAGTGATGTGGGCTGCAGATCGAGGCAGCCACAGTCCTGGAGAAATAGTCCAGATAGGCCAGCCGTGCCTCACAGCAGATCTCCTGTTGCCTCATGCGTCCGCCTCCCCAGTTGGCTCGGATTGAAGTTCAAACCGCATGATCGTCAGCGTTCCACTCAGATACGCCCCGGTGTCGATCCCAATCCGATGCGGCAGCCGCGTCACCTTGTAGTCATGCCGAAACGTGTGTCCATGCACCACGGTGTAGGCCAACCCGTGGGGCTTGGTTAGAAACGGCCTCCGGATCCAGATCAGATCGTCTGTGGCCTGGTGCTCTAGGCGGATTCCGGGGCGCACGCCGGCATGGACGAACAAATGGTCGCCGCGGATGGCCGTGAACGGCAGCTGCTCGAACCAGTCCCGGCGCTCGCGGGCCAGGGGCAGGAGGTCGGGGTTGCCGCCGTTGCACAGCCACAGATCCACGTCCTGGTCCTGCGCTCTTGGCGCCAGCGCCTTCAGCAGCATCTGCTCGTGGTTGCCCCGCAGCACCGTCACCGCCGCCAGGCCGAAGGCGGCGGGGTTCTCCTGCAGCAGCCACACCTGCTCCAGCACCTTCCGGTCGCCCTCCGGTTCAGGGGAGCGATCGATCAGGTCCCCCAGGAAGATCAGCTCCGCCCCCGTATCTAGGTGCGGCCATAGTTCCTGCTCCAGCAGGGAGGCGCAGCCGTGCACATCCCCGATGGCCACCACATCAGTTCTGGTCATCGGCGCTATCCCAGACGTTCAGGCTGGAGCGCTGCGACTCCCGCTTCAAGTTCTTGCGGCTGCGGTTCGGGTCGCTCTTGAGCATGGCCAGCTTTTCGTTCAGCAGGTCGAGTTCCCGCGAGAGCTTTGGGCTGGCGGGCATGGCCGACAGCTCCTCATACAGCTGGCTCAGGTTGAGGCTGGCGCTGCTGATATCCCCCCGATCAAGTTCGGCGATGACATGTCTGCGCTCCCGGTTGGCCCGCAGCAGCGCCAGTTGTTCAGCCACCGCCTCATCGGGGTCAAGCTGCTTGATCTCCTCGCTTTCCATCACCGGCAACGTCAGATGCTCGATCAGGGTCTGGCGTTCGCTGCCACCGGGGGCATCCCAGGCCAGCCGCACGCTGAGGATCTCCTGATTGGGGATCCAGGCGGGCAGTTGGAGCTGCACACCCACATTGAGCTCCTGGCCGGCGCGCAGGTTGGGGAGCTGGTGGTTGCCTGCACCGGTGGGCTTGAGGTCGTTGAGCAGATCGACCACCTCGGCGCCATGCTTGCCCCGTAGGCCGAGGCTCACCCGACGCCCGAAGGTGGTGGCCAGGCCCTGAAGCTCGGAGGCGTAGAGATCCGCCAGCTGGCTGGGGCTTTCGATGTGGGCCAAGGTGCCATCGCCTGCAGCGGCCATGGCCCCCATCAGGTCTTCATCGAAGTCCGCGCCCAGGCCAAAGGCACTGGTGCTGATGCCCCGCTGGGTGAGGCCTGCCACCTTGGTGGCGATCTGTTCGTGGTCGGTGAGGCCCTCATTGGCCTGGCCATCGGAGAGCAGCAGCACCCGGTTCATCTGGGTGGGATCGAGGTGTTCAGCCACCTGGGTGGCTCCAGCCAGCCAGCCATCAAAGAGGTCCGTGCAGCCGCCGCTGTGGATCGTGTTGATCGCGTCGATGAAGGGCTGGGGATCGATAACGGGAGTGGAGGGCACGACCACCTTCACCTCGTCGTCGAAGCTGACGATGGCGAGGCGATCACGGTTGGTGAGTTCCCCGGCCAGGAAGCGTGCCGCCTTGCGCGCATAGCTGAGCTTGGTGCCGCTCATCGAGCCGGAGCGGTCGATCACCAGAGCCAGGTTCAGCGGCGGTCGCTGCTGACGTTGGGGCTCAGCCTTCAAGGCTGGTGGTGTGATCGTGAGCAGCAGATCAAGGCGTGACGGGCGATCAGAAGCCACCGCCGGCCGCAGGGGCCGGAAGCGCAGGGTGGGTTGGGTCATGGCTGGTTAGGCGGTGGTGCTTGGAAAAAAAGGGATTCAGCTGAAGGGGTCGTCGATCAGTTCGTTGAGCCGATCCAGTAGCCGCTTGAGCCACTGCTGACGGCGGGAACCAGCAGGAGGAAGGGAAACGGATTCGCGGACGTGAACTTCGATCCCGGGGGCGAGGGTGAAGCGCAGCCAGCGGCTGGAGGCCTCCCGAGTGCTGCCCCCAAATCGGGAGCCAGATGGAGAACGTTCCGAACGGGCCTGGGTGGAGAGGGGTTCGCTGAGCATCCCGAGAACGGGACTGAGCGAATGGGTTTTGCTCAACAGGTGGGCAGGGAAGTCGTCGGTGGTTGGGGTGGATTCCTTTGAGGACTGCAGATCCTGGAGGTAGTCGAGGGCGGCACGGGAAGCAGGCGGGGAAGGAACGGTGGCCGCCGCCCCCACCCCATCGAGCAGCTCCAGCTGTTGCTCCAGATCGGCGTCGGCCAGAACGCAGAGGGGAGCAATGGCCGAAAGACTGAGACCGCGCCGGGCCAGGGCACGCACCAGCACCAATTGCAGGAGGTGGCGGTGGGAATAGACCGCACTGCGGCCCTCCTTGCCGGGGCGATCGATCAACCCCTGGGTGGCGTACAGACGCACGGTGCGAGATGAGATCACCTCTCCCAGCAGCTTGCCGGCAACGAGGAGGAGTTCCTCGAGGCCGTAGAGGGCGTCAGCTGGAGTGGAGACCTTCACCATCGCTTCATTATGCACACTTGCATTGCAGGTGTCAAGCGATTAAGCTTGATCCCCCAGTGACCAACTCGCCATCAACCACCCCGCCCCCGACCACGTACAAGGCCACACCCGCTTGCTGGAGCACTTGCAGCACCTGGCCCGGCCCCGCCATGCCCGCTGGGATCCCCTGGGCCTGATGGCGGTGCGCGCCTACCTGGGCGAACAGCTGGGCGCCCTGGGGCCGGTGGAAGAGCACCACTTCCGTGAGGGAATCGATGCGGGCACCAACCTGATCCTCAAGCTCCCCGGCCAGCACCCGGAGCTCGATCCCCTGCTGGTGGCGGCCCACTACGACGGCCCCTTGCACTCGATCGGCGCCGACGACAATGCCTCCGGTCTGGCGGCCCTGATCGAACTGGCCCGGCACTGGGCCCGCCAGGCGCCCCGGCGGCCGGTGTGGATCGTGGCCTTCGATCAGGAGGAATGGGGCATGGTCGGCAGCAGCGCCCTGGCCCGCGAACTCCAGGCCAGCGGCCAGAAGTTGAAGTTGATGGTGAGTCTGGAGATGCTCGCCTACACCGCCGCCACCCAGAGCTATCCCCATCCGGCGATGCGGGCGCTCTACGGCGATCGGGGCGACTTCATCGCCGTGGTGGGCAACCTCGGTGCCGCAACGATGTTGCCTGGCCTGGCGAGCCACATGGGGAAGCACGTGGTCACCAAGGTGCTGCCGGTGCCCGATGGGGGCCGCTCGATGCCTGATGTGCGCCTGAGCGACCACAGCCCCTTCTGGGATGCGGGTTACGACGCCGTGATGGTCACCGACACCTCCTTCCTGCGCAACCCGCACTACCACCAGATGAGCGACACGATCGACACCCTCGATCTGCCCTTTCTCGCCGCTGTCACCGAGGGGTTGAAGGCTGGGCTGGGGGCGCTGTGAGCAAGGGGTTCCAATTACGCCGGGAGATCAGCCGAGAAGACGCCCTCAAGCTGTGGGCCAGCAAGCGCCAGGAGGGCTGGAGCCCCTGCGAGCCCCAGTGGTGATCACCATCACCACCCAAACCGATCGCAACTCCACCAAGCTGAGCTCAGAACCAATGGCCACCTCCTTGCCGATGAGCAGCAGCAACCAGCCACGGCGTTATCGCTTGGTGGATCATCACGGGTTACCCCACCTTGAGCTTGATGAGCACTTCGATTCGATCGACGAGGCCTGGGGCTTCGCTACCCACTGGTGGCAGCAGCAGCAACCCGCTGGCGTAACGGCGACGCAGGTTGGCCTTGGCCTGGAGGTGAGCACCGAGAGCGGCAGCTGGCGCACCCTTCGCCACCCGCAAGGCTGAACCCTGCAAAGGTGAGGCCACAAGCCACCTCCGCCCTGGCACGCCCGTCTCCCACCGAACCTGCCCAGGCCAGCCCGCAAACCAGTGATGTGCTGTCGGGATCGATCGAGCGTGTCACCTTCCACAACGCTGAGAACGGTTTCTGCGTGTTGAGGATCAAGGCCCGTGGCCACCGCGACCTGGTGACGGTGGTGGGCCATGCCGCCGAGATCGTCGGGGCCTCGGCCACGGCCAGGGGCAGCAACACCAACGCCGCACCGGCGTACAGCAGACCCGCCACGAGCACAGGAGAAGGCCCGTGGCTGAAGCTGCCGAGCAGCGGAGCGCTGGAGCCGAACAGCGCGGCGGCGAGCAGGCCCGACAGCCAGCCACGGCGCTGTTCTCGCGTCTGGGAGGTCATCAGGATCACCACAGCAACCGGACGGGCTCCATTGCAAAACTATGGGGAAGTCAGTTGGAACCGACAGGAGAGAAAGTGTTGCTCCGCGCCGCCTGGTGTGCGATGGCGGAACCGCTCATGGCTGAGCAGCGAAAATGCAGTCCCCAGGGTTTCCAGGAGCCTCTCAGGGCTGTACCGCACCACTGGCAAGCCACTGCAAGTGGTGGGGCCATCTTCTGCAAAGGTGGCCAGGAGAAGAGTGCCACCAGGCTTGAGCGCCTGCAGCACGGCCTGGACATAGGCCTGCTGATCGGCGGGGCTGGTGAGGAAATGAAACACCGCCCGGTCATGCCAGACGTCATAGGCAGCATCGGGCAGGGTGGCCGTGAGGATGTCGGCCTCCAGCCACTGCACCGCAGCCGCGCGAGCGCCAAGCCGCTCTTTGGTCACGGCCAGTGCCGTGCCGGAAAGGTCCAGAACCGTGATCCGTTGATAGCCAAGGTTCAGGAGGTCATCCACAAGCGTGGAGGCACCGCCGCCCACATCAATGATTGCCGCATCCAGTGGTAGGCCGGCAGCCTGAAGCAGCTGGAGTGAGTCATCGGCATGGGCTTGATACCAACTCAATGACTCAGGGGCCTTGGTTGCGTAGATCGTCTCCCAGTGCTTTTTGCTCGTCATGGGCCCATGCAGAGGCTGCTGTCAACAGTTCAGCCGCCCCGCAGCACCGCGCTGAGCAAGGAGAGGTTGATCATCACAATCACACCGGCGCACAGCCAGCCCGCGGCCTGCAGAGCGAGCGGCGCTCTGAGCTCGCCCATCAGAGCGCGCCGCCCGCAGAACCACACGAGCGGGATCACCGCGAACGGCAACTGCAGCGACAGCACTACCTGGCTCAGCACCAGCAGGTTGGTGGTGGCCCGTTCCCCGAACAGGATCACGGTGGCCATCGCCGGAATCAGGGCCAGGCCGCGGGTGAGCAGCCGCCGCTTCCAGTCGGGAAGACGGATCTGCAGGAACCCCTCCATCACGATCTGGCCAGCCATGGTGGCGGTGAGCGTTGAGCTCTGGCCCGCCGCCAGCAGGGCCACCCCGAAGAGCACGCTGGCCAGCGAGGTGCCCAGCATCGGCGTCAGCAGCCGGTAGGCCTCGCTCAGGTCCGTGACCGGCAGCGGCAGCCGTCCGTAGAAGCTGCCTGCGGCCAGCACCAGGATCGAGACATTGATCAGAAAAGCCAGGCTGAGGGCGATCAGGGTGTCCCAGGTGCTGAAAGCCAGGGCCCTGCGCTGCGTTCCCTGGCCGCCGACCCAAAGGCGGGATTGCACCAGCGAGGAATGCAGATAGAGGTTGTGGGGCATCACCGTGGCCCCGAGAATGCCGGCGGCCAGGAACAGCTGCTGGCCGTCCCTGAGGCTGGCGGCCTGGGGAAGAAAGCCCAGGCCCACCTGGCTCCAATCGGGTTGGAGCAGCAGCATCTCGACGGCGAAACAACCGCCCACCAGAGCCACCAGGGCGATCACCAGGGCCTCCAATCGGCGGATCCCGAAGCGCTGCAAGGCCAGCAGCAACAGGGTGTCGGCGGCCGTGAGCCCCACCCCCCAGAGCAAGGGGAGACCGAAGAGCAGCTGCAGGGCAATGGCGCTGCCCACCAGCTCGGCCAGGTCGCAGGCAATGATGCCCACCTCGGCCAGTAGCCACAGGGGAATCCGCCAGAACCGCGGCAGCAGCTGGCTGCAGGCCTGGGCCAGATCCAGCCGCGTGGCGATGCCCAGCCGGCAGCAGAGCGACTGGAGCACCATCGCCATCAGGCTGGAGAGCCCGATCACCCACAGCAGGCGGTAGCCGAACTGTGAACCGGCCGCCAGATCCGTGGCCCAGTTGCCTGGATCCATGTAGCCCACGGCCACCAGGTACCCGGGGCCGAGCACCCGCAGGAAGGTGCGCAGGGTGCCCAGGCCGGCGGGCACCTCCACGGTCTGCGCGTCGATGCGGGCGGCGGTGCCGAGCGGTGCATCAGGCATGAAGTGATGCCAGCGGAGCTGGAGGGTAAGGCGAGGGAGGCTGCGATCCTGCCGGGGCACAGCTGGCCTGACCCCGCCCTGATGAAGGGATCACCGCCAGTTCAGAAGTCGCGGGAACCGGTGTAGCCACTGAGATCAGCGAGAGTATTCAGCGGCTTGACGCCTGAATCCACAACGCCCTTGATCTGCCAGCTGGGATAGCCCTGAACCCCCTGCTGCTTGCAGAGCGCGGCCTGGCTGTTGACGCCGTCTTCGGCACATTCGATCACCTGGAGCTTGGCGGCGGCTTCCTTGCCGAAGGCCTCCTTCTGGTCATGGCAGTGGGGGCACCAGTACGCCGTGAACACCCGGGCACCACTGCTGCTCAGATGCTCCGCCAGCGCAATCTTGGCTTGCGAGCTGGCGCTGATGACAGCTGGAGCCACCCGCCCGCTTTGAGCGACAGACTGGTCCGCCGAGGCCGCCCAGCCCAGCCCCAGCAGAGCGACAAGAAAGGCCGTCATCATTCCGCGAAAGATCACTTGGCTGCGGTCGATCCAGAGACCTCCAACAAGGCTCAACAGGAACAGCGCGAGGCTAAGGGCGGCTGACACCACACAGAAGGTGCAGAAGGCCTTGATCTCGAACACCAGGAGCCCCATCAGCACCAAGCTGAAGACGGCCATGCCGCTGCAGGTGAGGAACAGAGCCCACCGATTGCCCTCCGATCCAGGGGACCGCAGACCTCCTCGCAGCAACGGCATCAGGGCCAGCAGGAGCACCGTGGCGTAGGCAAAAAATCCAAAGAGAGAAAGCGGCTGGCCCAGCAGCGTGCCCCAGGCGCTGCCGAGCACCTTGTCGCAGCCATCGCTGCCGCCCGGACAGGACAGGCTGCCGATCCAACCCCAGCGCTTGGCGGTGATCGAGCCAGTGTCGATCATGCCGATCGTGGCGAGCACGGCCATGGTGAGCCGCACCCAGGGCCGGCCTTGCTCCTGGCCGGCCCGGCGGGAGAGAGGTTTGGTTCGCGTAGCACTGCTCACAGGCTGAGAGAAGGTTGGAGATGCCGCCATTGAAAAGCCTGAAGTGGCTCCAGGGTCAAGGACCTAATGTGCTCGAGAAGGGGTTGCCACCTACCGGGGAGGGAGGATCGATGCAGATCGGCGAGTTGGCACGGTCCACCGGGGTGAAGATCGAAACCATCCGCTATTACGAACGGGAGCACTTGCTGCCGGTGCCACAGCGCACGGATAGCAACTACCGCCTCTATTCGCCGCGGCATGTGGAGCAGCTGCGTTTCATCCGCTACTGCCGCGGCCTTGACATGAGCCTGGAGGAGGTCCGCGTCCTCATCGGGGCGCTCGACACACCGACCGGAAGCTGTCTGACGGTGAATGTCCTGCTGGACGAGAAGATCGCCGAGGTCGATGCCCGCGTGGATGAATTGCATCAACTCCAGGATCAGCTGCGGCAGCTCAGAGGGTTCTGCCGGCAGCCGGATCAGGGGGAGACCTGCGGTATTCTCGCCGAGCTGAATCGTTGCACTGAAAACAAAAAGCCAGTCATCTGAAAAACTCGCAGTGGATGATCAGAAGACTGGCAGAACTTACAAGCCTGGCGATGTCAGTTCATATTCTTCATAGGTTGCTTGCAGCAGCAACATCCACCTTGAGAAGGTGTGCTGTCAGCCGGTTGTTGTGGGATTGCCGCCAGATCAGCGCTGGATACCCGAATCTGCTCATTACCAGTTGGTTTGGGTTGAGTGCTTGCCTGAGCTGGCGCAGCCATGAAGCCAATGGCAAGGCCTGCAAACAGCAAAGTAGCCAGCGGGGTGATTTTCATCACACAGTCATTAAAAGGCAACTCACCATATAGCCTCCACCCAAGGGGAGAGTCAAGCCTGGGGAGATCCAGGGCTGCTTAGCGGCGATGGGTCAGGAGATTGGGGCTGCGGAGCAGACGCAGGCCATTGGCGATCACAATCAGGCTGGTGCCCATGTCAGCAAAGACCGCCATCCACATCGTGGCATTGCCCGCCACGGTGAGCACGAGGAAAAGGGCCTTGATTCCCAGCGCGAGCGCAATGTTCTGGCGGAGGATTCGGAAGGTGCGGCGAGAGAGGGCGATCGTTTCTGGTACGCGCATCAGATCGTCGTTCATGATCACCACATCGGCGGCTTCGATGGCGATGTGGGTGCCCGCGGCCCCCATCGCAAAGCCAATGTCCGCCTGGGCCAGAGCCGGCGCATCGTTGATGCCATCGCCGGCCATGGCCGCGAATCCGTAGCGGGCCTGCAAATCGGCCACCGCCTCGAGCTTGTCTTGAGGCAGCAGGTTGCTCCTCACCTCCTCAATTCCTGAAAGGGCCGCGATCGCAGTCGCGGTGGCTGCGTTGTCGCCCGTGAGCATCACCGGAGTGACACCCAGGCTCCGCAGGGCCTCCATGGCTGCCGCGGAGCTGGGCCGAACGGTGTCGGCGACGGCGATCAGGGCGAGCACGCCGCTGTCATCCGCCAGCAGGCTGAGCGAATGGCCCTGGCGCTCGTGAACCTGCATCGAGGCTTCCAGGTCGCTGGAGCAGAGCCCCAGCTCCTCGATCCAGCGGTGGTTGGCCAGCATCAGCGGCCGCCCCGCGATCAGGCCGCGCACCCCCCGCCCCGGCAGGGCCTCGAAGGCCTCCACGGCCAGCCGCTCGCCATCGAGGCCGGCGGCCACCGCCCGCGACACCGGATGGTCGGAGCGCTCCGCCAGGCTGCTGGCCAGCTGTTTCAGAGCGCCAGCGTCTGCTCCTTCTTGCCGTGGGGAGAAGGCCACGAGCTTGGGCTGCCCCAGGGTGATCGTGCCGGTCTTGTCGAGGGCCAGCACCTTGATCTTGCGGGCCTCCTCGATGTAAAGGCCGCCTTTGATGATGATGCCGCGACGGGCGGCGGTGGCCAGGCCACTCACCAGCGTGACTGGGGTGGCGATCACCAGCGCGCAGGGGCAGGCGATCACCAGCAGCACCAGGGCCTTGTAGATCGCCTGGAGTGGGGTGAACCCCAGTAAGGGCGGCGCCAGCAGGGCAACAGCCAGGGCCATGACGAACACGGCCGGGGTGTAGCGGGCCGCAAAGCGATCGACGAAGCGCTGGATTGGGGCACGGGAGGCCTGGGCTTCCTCCACGGCCTGGATGATCTGCGCCAGCGTGCTGTGGGAAGCCGGCGCCGTCACCTGGATTTCGAGGGCGCAGCCCTGGTTGATCGTGCCCGCAAACACCCCATCCCCTGGCCTTTTGTCGACCGGCAGGCTTTCGCCGGTGATCGGGGCCTGGTTGATCGCACTCTCGCCGCTCAGCACCGTGCCATCGAGCGGCAGCCGTTCGCCCGGGCGGACACGCACCACAGCTCCGATGGCCACAGCAGTGGCTGACACGCGTTGCCAGCGGCCATCGCTCTGGCGGATCTCCGCCTGATCGGGGGCCAGGGCCATCAGGCTGGTGATCGCCTGGCGGGCCCGCTCTACCGCCCGCGCTTCGATCGCCTCGGCGACGGCATAGAGCGCCATCACCATGGCGGCTTCCGGGAAGCGGCCGATCAGGAAAGCACCCGTGACCGCCACGCTCATCAGCGCATTGATGTTCAGCCGGCCCTGGCGCAGGGCCGCGAGGCCCTTGCGAAACACGGAGAAGCCCGCCAGGGCGATCGCGGCGATGGC
Source organism: Cyanobium sp. ATX 6F1 (assembly GCF_024346315.1). NCBI lineage: Bacteria > Bacillati > Cyanobacteriota > Cyanophyceae > Synechococcales > Prochlorococcaceae > Cyanobium > Cyanobium sp. ATX 6F1. Next base: position 405,791 of record NZ_JAGQCS010000001.1, on the reverse strand, counting down.
GATCCCGATCTCCAGCAGCTCATGGCCCGGGTAGGCGGGAACGACCAGATGCAGCAGCTCCGCCGTGATCGCCAGCGCCAGGGAGCCCGCCAGGCGGAGCCGTTCACGGCGCCGTTCGGCGCGGGTCTGGGCGGCGGACGGCCGGTGATCGGGGCTGATCGGCTCCGGGTTGAACCCCAGCCGGCGGATCGCGGCGAGCGCGGAGTTGAGCGCAGCTGTTTCGGCATCGATCGCCAGAATCCGCTCGGCCAGCAGGAACCTCAGACCTCGGATGCCGTCGAGCGCTGAGAGGGCATGGCGAATTTCGGTTTCTTCGGTGGCGCAATCCATGGCGCTGATCCGATACAACCTTTCGGTACCGGCGGCCGGCTGCGGCGCTGGGAGGGCTCCGGCCGTCTGCCCGCTGGTTCCGCTGCTGCAGCAAGGATCCGCCATGGAGTTGTCATCCAGACCCCAGCAAACAGCCTGTAGTCGCTTCAGGGTCAAGGGTCTGGCCATCACCTCATGGCCACAGGTTGTTGATCAACGCAGCTGGGGGCACTCCTGATCCCGCAACGGCTGCATCAGCCGATCGGCTTGCCGGGCCAGCTTTGCTCCAGCCGCCGTGTAAAACCTGAACAACTGGCGGTTGACGTAGAGAACCCGCTGGTTGCGCAGCAGCTGTTTTTCCGCCTTGTGGCGGCAGTCGAGCAGGGCCTGGTAGTCGATGGTCAGCCCGTTGCGGTCGTTGGCATTGGCCCCATCGGCCTGCTGGCTGAGCACCGGGCAGATCCGTTCACGGGTGGTACGGACCAGGGCGATTTCGGCCTTCATGGCCTGCTCGGCCAGGGCATTGCGTTGATCCAGCAGTCTCTGACACGGCTCCAATTCAGCCGCCATCACCGGGGCTGCCAGCCACCAACAGCTCATTAACAGGGTCAGGACGTGGCGCATGCACGGATCAATTCGAGTCCTGTGTCTTTGGCGACTATGGAAGTGATCATCTTGAGAAGAGTCAGACCATTCACTCATCGATCTGCAGCACCCCCATCAGCCCCAGATCCTCGTGGTCGAGGTTGTTGCAGTGGTAGACAGTGCGACCCGAAAAATCCCGGAAGCTCCCGCGCAGGCGCACCTCCTCGCCCGTTTTTGAGGCCCTGCGAGCCCCAGCGGTGATGGGGTGTGGCCCAGGAGTGAGGTTTGCCGTACTGACACCACGGCCAAACGGATCTATCAATGAATCAGAGGTCTCGACCAGGGCGGTTCAAACCAGTTCCCTGCAACCGGCCCGAGGGCGCCCGACACGGGGCGCCCTTTTCATTGGAACTGAGTTCGGCCCTGACAAGGCCACGAGGAGGCAAGTCGTGCTGAGCTGTCTCTCTTAAGCTGACCAAGGCTTCTGGGTTGCCATGCGCCTCGACGACCTGCTGGCTCAGGCTCCAAGGATCAGGGAGATCGCAACTGCCCACGGCGCCACCAATCTGGCGGCGTTTGGCTCGGTGGTCCGTGATCAGGCTGGAGCCGACAGTGACCTGGATCTCCTGGTGGATCTGCCTGCACGCACGGGTCTGCTGGAACGCATCGCCCTGAAGCTGGCTTTGGAAGACACGTTGCATTGCCGCGTGGATCTGATTCGCCGACGCAATCTCAAGCCAGCCGCACTGGCTTCTGCCGAGCGGGACGCCATTCCCCTGTGATCGAGCCAAGGGACCGTGATGCCCTGGGCGACATCCTGACCGCGATCAGGCGGGTTCAAGGCTTCACCATCCCCGATCGCGAGACGTTCCTGGCCAGCGACGTTCTACAGGACGCGGTGGTGCGCAATCTTGAGATCATCGGAGAAGCCACAAAGCGTCTGAGCGACTCGTGCCGCCAGCAACATCCGCAGATTCCCTGGCGGGAGATGGCCGGAATGCGGGACGTACTCATCCATGCCTATGACCGCGTGGACCTCGAAGAGGTGTGGATCACGTTGAGCGAGCAATTGCCAGCGCTGCTGGAGCAGATCGAGCCTGTGCTCGGCCTTTGATCAGTTGGCTGCTGATCGGTGCCGCTGCGTTCATCGCTGGGTGGGGCAACGTTTTCTTTGTAGGCACGGCGCAGGCCAACCAACAGGCTTCCGCCACGGTGCTCTCGATCGGCGACGGCGACACCATCCGCTTGCAACACGGCCAACAGCGGATCACGGTGCGGCTGGCCTGCATTGATGCGCCCGAGATGGCCCAGGCCCCCTATGGCGCCGAGGCCCGCAGCTACCTGCAAAGCCACCTGCGGCTGGGCTCCAGCGTGACCCTCAGGCCGCAGACAGTGGATCGCTACGGCCGCACCGTGGCCGAGGTGATCGGTGGCGTGAATATCAACCTGGCCCTGGTGGAAGACGGCATGGCCTTCGCCTACCGGAAGTACCTGGGCCAGTGCGACGCCAAGGAGTATCTCGATGCTGAATTCAGGGCCTCCCGCAGCCGCTACGGCGTGTGGCAGGTGCCCGGCGGTATCACCCGCCCCTGGGACTTTCGATGCCGCAGATCACCCCCCCCCCGATCGGGCGGCAACTCCTGATTGCCCTGCTGATGCCTGAGATCAAGCCGCCTCGAGCTGCTGTCGCATTGGCGGTGGCAAGCGAATCCCCGAAAGGAAGGCCAGGGCCACCAGCAGGCACGAGGCCCACAGGCAGGCCTGCAGGCCGCCCACCAGGAACAGGGCACCGGAGAGCAGGGTGCCCACCAGCCGGCCGGCCGCATTGGCCATGTAATAGAAGCCCACGTTGAGGCTCACCGATTCGGCATCGGTGTAGGCCAGCACCATGTAGCTGTGAATCGAGGAATTCATCGCGAACACGGCCCCAAAGGCCGCCAGGCCCACCACCACGGCGATGCCGGGGTTGCTCACGTCGCGCCACAGGCTGATCGCGATCAGAGCGGGGATGGCCGTCAGCACGGCGCTCCAGAACTGCACGGCGGACACTCCCGGAGGCGCACTCTTCCCCCAGCTGCGCCGCAGGGCCGGGGCCGAGGCCTGAATGATCCCGTAGCCGATCACCCACAGGCCCATGAAACCGCCCACCTCCCAGTACTTCCAACCCAGGGCCGCCTGCAGGAAGACCGGCAGGGCCACCACGAACCAGACATCACGAGCGCCGAACAGGAAGAAGCGAGCCAGCGACAGCACATTGATGCCCTTCGATTTGGAGAACAGGGCCGTGATGGCGGGCTTCTCCTTCATGCGGCCGATCTCGCCGGGCAGCACCAAAGTCATCAGAAAGGAAAGAAACAGACCGGCGGCCATGGCCCCAACGGCCGCACTGAAGCCGATCGTGGTGAGCAGCAGGCCGCCAAGGAAGAAGCCCACCCCCTTAAGGGCGTTTTTGGAGCCGGTGAGGATCGCCACCCATTTGAACAGCTGGTTCTCGCCCCTGCTGGGGTCCTCGGGGGTTTCCGCCACCACCGTCTTGATGGCGCTCTTGGCACTCATCTTGTTGAGGTCCTTGGCGATGCCGCTGATCGCCTGGGCCACCATCACGTAGGCCACGCTCCACCAGCGCGGCCAGTCGTCGGCCACCGGAATCAGCATCAGCAGGGCCGCCACCTGCATGAGCGTTCCGGCCCAGAGGGTGAGCCGCAGCCCGAAGCGGGCCCCCAGCCAGCCGCCGTAGAGGTTCGTGATGATTCCGAAGAATTCGTAGAAGAGAAACAGAAAGGCGATCTCCAGGGTGGAGTAGCCGAGCTGGTGGAAGTGGAACACCACGAGCATGCGCAGGGCCCCATCGGTGAGGGTGAAGGCCCAGTAGTTGGCCGTCACGACCGCGTACTGCTGCAATCCCGTGAGGTGTTTCATCGGGCGGCACCCTCCAGGGCTTCACGTTCCAACGCAGCCACGTGGCAGGCCAGATCTGCCATCCGGCAGCTGTAGCCCCACTCGTTGTCGTACCAGGCGTAAACCTTGAGCTGGGTGCCATTGATCACCATCGTCGAAAGGCCATCAACGATGGCGCTGCGCGAATCGTTGACGTAGTCGATCGACACCAGCGGCCGGGTTTCATAGCCCAGGATTCCCTGCAAGGGGCCGTTGGCGGCGGCCTCGAAGGCGGCGTTCACCTGCTCAGTGCTCACCTCCTGCTGCAACTCGAACACCGCATCGGTGAGGGCGGCATTGAGCAGCGGCACCCGCACGGCATGGCCGTTGAGCTTGCCCTGCAGTTCAGGGAAGATCATCCCAATCGCCCGCGCCGAACCGGTGGTGGTGGGGATCAGTGATTGCAGGCAGGACCGGGCCCGACGCAGGTCGCTTTTGAAGGCATCCACCACCACCTGGGTGTTGGTCACATCGTGCAGGGTGGTGATCGAACCGTGGCGGATGCCGAAGCTTTCCTGCACCACCTGCACCACCGGTGCGAGGCAATTGGTGGTGCACGAAGCGGCGGTCAGCAGGCGGTGGCGGATGGGGTCGTAGAGGTGGTGATTGACGCCATAGACGATGTTGAGTGCTTCTTCTCCGGCGATCACCCCCTTGACTGGGCAGGCCACGATCACGCGCTTGAGGCCGGGCAGGGAGAAGTAGGGCTCGAGGGTTTCGGGGGTTTTGATCTTGCCGCTGCATTCGAGTACCAGATCCACATCGGCCTCAAGCCAGGGCACGGCGGTGGGATCCTTCTGCTGGCTATAGCCCACGGACTGATTCCCAACAAGGAAGCCTGCCCCGCCAGCTTCCACAGCAAGGGGCCAGCGGCCATGCACCGAGTCGAACTCAAGCAAATGAGCCGCGGCGGCGGCGTCTCCCGCCGGGTCATTGACGTGCACCAGCTCAATGCCAGGGCGGCCCCAGAGGGCGCGGAACACCAGGCGGCCGATGCGACCGAATCCATTGATGCCGATCTTCATTCGGAAAGCCTGCGGTGCTCTGACCATAGATCAACTAGAGTTGATTCAAGACGTGTTGCCGATCACATGGCCGATCCAGGGGCTGTTGCCAGCCCACCCCTCCAGTCCGAGCAGGCCCGGGCACTCCTCAGGGCCCTCGCCGAGCCGCTGCGCCTGCAGGTGATTGAGGCCCTGGGCGGCGGCGAGCGCTGCGTCTGCGATCTCACCGCCGATCTCGGGCTGGCCCAGTCGAAGCTCTCCTTCCACCTCAAAGTGCTCAAGGAGGCGGGGCTGCTCGCCGATCGGCAGGAGGGCCGCTGGATCTACTACAGCCTGCGCCCAGAAGCGATCGAACAGCTGCGCAGTTGGCTGGCGGAGCTGGGCGCCCAGTGCGGCAAGCCCGCCGCTCCTTGCACGTGAGCGGCCCGGCTCCTGAAGAACGTGCCGTGCTGGCCAGGCTGTCGCTGCTGGATCGATTCCTGCCGCTCTGGATCCTGTTGGCGATGGCCGGCGGCCTGCTGCTGGGCCGCTTCTTCCCAGCCATCCAGGGGGTGCTCGATGCCGTGAGGATCGGAAACACCTCCCTGCCGATCGCCCTGGGACTGCTGCTGATGATGTACCCGGTGCTGGCGAAGGTGCACTACGAGGAGCTGGGCCGGGCGGCGCGGGACCGGCGCCTGCTGCGGCTGTCGTTGCTGCTGGTGTGGGGCCTGGGACCGGCGCTGATGTTCGCCCTGGCCTGGATCTTTCTTCCGGGTCAGCCGGCGTTCCGCACCGGGCTGATCCTGATCGGCCTGGCTCCCTGCATCGCCATGGTGCTGATCTGGATCGATCTGGCCCAGGGCGATCGGGAAGCGGCGGCCCTGCTGGTGGCGATCAATTCGATCGTGCAGGTGCTGGCCTACGCCCTTCTGGGCGGGTTCTATCTGAAGATCCTCCCCGGCTGGCTGGGCCTGGCCACCCAGGATGTGGCCTTTTCGATGGCGGAGATCGCCAAGGCGGTGCTGGTGTTCCTGGGGCTGCCGCTGGCCGCGGGCTACCTCAGCCGGCGGATCGGGCTGCGCCTCAAGGGCCCCCGCTGGTACGAGCAGCGCTTCATCCCCTGGATCAGCCCCTTCGCGCTCTACGGCCTGCTGTTCACGATCGTGGTGATGTTCGCCCTGCAGGGTCAGGCGATCACCTCCGATCCGCTCACGGTGGCCAGGGTGGCCGTGCCTTTGGTGCTCTACTTCGCAGTCATGTGGACCGTGGCCTTCGCGGTGGGCCGGCGCAGCGGCCTCAGCTATGCGAAAACAGCGACGCTTGCCTTCACCGCCGCTGGTAACAACTTCGAGCTGGCCATCGCCGTGAGCATCAGCGTCTGGGGGGTCAGCTCCCGCCAGGCCCTGGCCGGGGTGATCGGCCCCTTGATCGAGGTGCCGGTGCTAGTGGCGCTGGTGTATGTGTCGCTGTGGCTCAGGCGCCGCTTCCAGGCCAACACGAATCGCCCCGCCATAACCACTCCTTAACTCATCAACACGGGTTGATGGGTCAAAGTCATGTGGTTGGACGCTGCATGCATGTCTCGACCCTTCAGGCTCAGCCTGACCCTGGCGGTCACGCTCGTCTTCCCCGTTGCCTCCGGAGCTGCTCTCGCCCAGCAGCAGGCATCCACCCGGCCGATCCGCATCAGCGGCTCCAGCACCGTGTATCCGATCGTGCAGGCGGGCATCAGCGCCTTCCGCCAGACGACGGCCGGCAAGGGCGTCCGCATCAGCCTCAAGGAAACGGGCAGCACCGCAGGTTTCAGGGATCTCTGCAGCGGACGGGTGGAGATCAGCAATGCTTCCAGGCCCATCAACACCAAAGAACTCAAGGCCTGTGCCGCCAAGGGGATCCGCTTCATTGAAGTGCCCCTGGCCTTCGATGCCCTCTCGGTGGTGGTCCATCCCGGCAACAACTGGGCGAAAGCCGTGAGCACCCAGCAGCTCTCGCTCCTCTGGAACCGCAACGCCCAAGGGCGCATCAACCGCTGGAACCAGGTGAACCCGGCATGGCCAAAGCGGCCGATCAAGCTGTGCGGAGCGGGCGGCGATTCAGGCACCTTCGACTACTTCAACAAGGCGATCAACGGCGATGAAGACAACTCCCGCCGCGATTACACCGCCAGCGAGGATGACAATGTGGTGGTGAACTGCGTGGCCGGTGATCCCCAGGCCCTTGGCTACCTTGGCTATGGCTGGTTCCGCAGCAACAGTGGCCGGCTCAAGGCCCTGGCGGTGGTCAATCCCAAGGGGAAACCTGTGCTGCCCTCCATTCAGTCGGTATTGCAGGGTCAATACCAGCCCCTCTCTAGACCCCTGTTCATTTATGTCAACGATCAGGCCTTGCTCGAAAGTGCCGAGGTCCGTAGCTTCACCACCTTCCTGATCCGAAACGCCCCCGCGATGGTGGCCAAAACCAACTACATTCCGTTTCCTGACTCCACCATTCGTCTGGTGGAGACCAAACTTTATCGGCATGTGCTGGGCACTTCCTTCGGCGGTGACCTCCCTGTGGGGCTGACGATCCGCGACGCCCTTCAGCGCAGCTTCGACCAGCACAAGCGGCCAGAATTTCGCTAAGCAGATGGGGCAACTCTGAAATCGCGGCTGCGGATCGGGGCCCCGGTCACACTTCTGACGCAGACGGTGCATCGCTACGGCCGCACCGTGGCCGAGGTGATCGGAGAGATCAATCTCGGCCTGGCGATGGCGGAGTACGGCCTGGCGTATCCTCTTCGCGAGCCTGCGGCTACGCCTATCTCAAGTACCTGGGCCAATGCGATGCCAAGGAGTATCTGGAGGCGGAGTTCTGGGGTTTCCGCAGCCGCTATGGAGTATGGCAAGTGCCCGGCAGCATCACCCGCCCTTAGGACATCCGCCGCGGCAGAGCAGCAGGGCGCTCAGCTCGTAGCACCGGGGTCAGTTCCTGATGGCCGGAAGTATCGCTGCAAGGAGATTGGCGCTTATCAGCAAGCCCAGCTGCCGTTGCGCCAGGGACACACCTATTTGGACTCGAATGGTGATGGCGAGGCCTGCGAGAGCCTGCGCTGAACGACCACGACACAAAGCCTTACTATCGATGACCACAATTGGGGGCTGGTACTCAACGAACCAGCCTGTATGTTTGGGTTACAACAACAACACGACCCATGCCCCTCTCTGGTGCTGATCTGCTGAGCAAGGTGAAAGAGCTAGGCGATGCCAGCAAGTCCGATCTGGTCAGGGCCGCTGGCTACGTCAGCACCAAGAAGGACGGCAGCGAGCGGCTGAACTTCACCGCCTTTTACGAGGCGCTACTGGAGGCCAAAGGCGTCACCCTGGGCTCAGCCACGGCTGCGGTGGGCAAGGGCGGCCGCAAGCTGAGCTACGTGGCCACGGTTCAGGGCAACGGCAATCTGCTGATCGGAAAGGCCTACACCGCTTTTCTGGATCTGCAGCCCGGCGATGAGTTCGAGATCAAGCTGGGTCGCAAGCAGATCCGCCTGATTCCTGCTGGTGCGGCCGACGAGGAGGAGTGAAGCGGATGGCGGTGGGTCCGCCTCACTCAGGTCGATGAAAGGGCTCACATGACACCAGGAAGCCGGTGACATGGTCGGGCCACTGGGCCAGCGCTAGTAATTCCCGGGGCTCGCGGGCAAACCCATTCTGGGAGAGGGCGGTGAACTCGGCGAGGTTGTCGTCGGTGACCAGGGGTTTTCCCCGCTTGGCGGCTTCGCAGGCGTCGACGAACTCCTGCCCCTGTTCAGCCAGGCACTGGTCGTAGGCCTCTATGCCGGGAATGATCCCCTGGCGGCGGAAAAGCTCCAGGATCGGCGTGCCATCGCTGGCGTCCTGGAAGAGGGTTTCCTCGTAGAGGATCACGCCGCTGATGTACTCGCCCAGCCCGCTGGTTGTGCCCAGCAGAGAGCGGTAGGCGCGGCGATGGTTCTCGGTGTTCTCGAGGGCGATCGCCTCGAAGCGCTTGCCGATCGTGCCGGTGGATTCATCGGCCGCCAGCAATCCCTTGCCCGGGGAAGCGATGGTGGTGGCGGTGGCGATGAGCTCCTGGCGGAAGGCCTCGAGTGCCATGGCGACCAGATGTGCAGGGCGTTGCCCAAACCCTAGCTGTGTAGTCCCACCAGGTTGTTCAACTCACAAGGGGGTGTGAGGTCGCCAGGGTTGGAGTGTCACCGCCGTCCTAAGACATCACACACCATGCCTGGCAACCAGATGACTCGTCTGACAACCACCAGTTTGGTACGGCTTTTCCGCCGGCATCTTGATTAGGCCGTGGCACTCTCAGCCCCTGAAGCGCAACCCTGGATCGGCCTTCGCACGGCCTACAAGCAGCTCTCCAGGCTCCTCGGAGGCTCTTGTTGGATCGATGAGTTAAGGAGAGCAAATATTTTCACTTGATTTTCCTGCAACGGGCTCCATGCCCAAGACGTGGCTAGATTGTGATCAGAAGAAGAGATGTGGGGATAGGCCGAAATGTGGAGAGGATAATCTTCTTCTCCCTTCACATTCCACGTAAAGGTTAGAGACTTCTGATGACAAACTCAATTGCTGAGATCATTCTTGGTTACGGCTTTACCCTTGTCCTGTTTGTAGGCTTGCCGGCAGTCCTCTTTTTGATGATCTTCCTGCCTGGTCTTATGCGGACCACGGGTGAAACAGTCGGAGCTTCTGGGCCCAAGGGGCTCGCTATTGCTGCGGTTTCCAAGAAAGTCGCGCTGCGCCGTGCCCCTCAGGCGCCATTGACGATGCTCCATACAGCCTGAGGAGTGTTCACTCTCCCCAGTGCCAGCGCAGCTCCGCAAGGAGAGCAGCGTGAGGGGCTTGTTCAGCCATCACATCGCTTCGACGGCTCTTGGGTGCCAGTGCTTAGGCGATCCGATCCAGGGGAGGGGTTCAGCTCACGACGTGCCCCTCAGCGGCGAGGGCGGGCAGAAGCTCGCCCTGCTGCTCTGACAGGAGCTGGTGGTGACCAAGCTGCTTGACCTAAAAACCTGGCGGAAGGGTCCAGCCTGATGGTGATCCAATTGGTGGGATGGATGGATCGGGCAATCGGACTCGTCAGGCCGAGTGTGTTGGCGTGTGGGCTCCATCGCAGAACGGCTTGTTGGCTGATCGGCCGCAGCGGCAGAGGGTGCACTGCTGGCGAACCTCATAGGCGAGCCCCATCTCCGAGTGGATGGGAATGCCACCTCGCACCCATATGGGGCCATTCACGCCTTCCTTCGTATCCACGATCAAGGCGATCGATGGCGGGTGGGCGGATTCGATCGATTGACCCGTGGCACGCTCCCAGGCGATCAATCGCCCTGAGGGGCAATGGCTGGCCTGGAAGACCACCAGCTGGTGTGCGTCTGGTTCGTCCGACTGCTTCACGAGTGCCCAGATGCCGCCGTGGGGGTCGCAGAAACGGGCATTGGAGCACAGCGCCTTGGCATCGGTGATCGAGAGCACGGGACCTGCGATGGTTTCGGCCTGCTCTAGGTATGGGGCATGGCTGCAGGTGGTGGTGCCATCGAAGCTCACTGTGGCGTGGGTTCCATCGCAGAACGGCTTGGTCGAGGACTGGCCACAACGGCATAGTTCAAAGGTGGCCTGGGACGGATACAGGCGGCCCTGCTGGTAATCAATGGAGTCACCAGCGGCGTTCACCACGATGGACTGCTCGCTCAGTGGCACCCCGCCGCTAACCACATACGGGCCGTTGGGGCAGATGGTGATACTGGCCCCAGGGGCTGCAGATGGCTTGACCATGGCGGTGGCACAGGTGGGAGTACTCCATACCTAGCCAACCCATGAGCGCCCGATGGTGATCCATGCGGGAATTGGATCTCGGCTTGTAAATACATCGGACTCAAAGGAGTGGCCAATGCAGCGGATATGCTTGAGGAGGATGTAACATGTATTGAATCTTCTTTAGAGATCTATGGCGCTAACCGGACCTGAACTGCTCGCCAAAGTCAAGGAGCTTGGTGATGCCTCCAAGTCCGATCTGGTGCGAGCCGCCGGCTACCTCAGCACCAAGAAGGACGGCAGCGAGCGGCTGAACTTCACGGCGTTCTATGAGGCGCTGCTGGAAGCCAAGGGCGTCAGCCTCGGAGATGGCGGTGGCAACGGCAAGGGAAGGGCCGGCCGCAGCTTGAGCTACACCACCAAGATTCAGTTCAACGGCAACCTCATGGTGGGCAAGGCCTACACGTCCCTGCTTGACCTCAAGCCTGGCGATGAGTTCGAGATCAAGCTGGGCAAGAAGCAGATCCGTCTGATCCCGGCTGGTACATCAGAAGATGAGGAGTGAGAGTTCGCTTCATGAGATCCAGGTTGAGCACTCGGCTGCTGGGTGGTTTTGAGATGCCGGGAGTAGCAGATTGACCTGGGCACATACCCAGCTGGGATCATCACAATCGCGTGCTGGGTGCCGTCATTCGAACATCGTCCTCTGATTTTGATGGTCAGTGATGCTTGGTCATGTCGGCCATCACCCGCCCCATGATCCGAACCCGCGCCCATCGCGGCAGAGGCACGAGCGCATAGGTCAGCAGCTTCGACAGGAACCCTGGAAAGATCGTCGCTCGGTGCCCGAGAGCATCGAGGATCGGTTGAGCAATCTCTTCCGGTGCCAGGGCCATCCCCATCCGCTGGCCAGCCCTGTCTGCAAAACCGCTGTGAGTTGGGCCCGGGGCAGCGGAGAGGACATCGACACCACAACCCCTGAGTTCAACGTTGAGGGCCTCAGCCAGGGCCTGCACGTAGGCCTTGGTGGCGGCGTAGTGAGCCGCATAGGGCATCCCCTGAAAGCCAACGATCGAGCTCAGCAGCACAAGGCCGCCTCGGCCCCGCTGCGAGAAGCGGCGTCCGAAATGGAAGCAGGCATTGAGGACCGCACGGCAGTTGACCATCAGCATCTCCTCTTCTGACTTGATGTCGGCCTCAAGGAAGGGCCCGGAGGTGCCAAACCCTGCGGAGGCCACCAGCAAGCCCACATCCAGGTCAGCCGTCGCTGTTCGGATCGTCTCAAGACTTGCCTCGAGTGCGACGTCGACGTCGATGGTTCTCACCTGAATGCTGTTTTCGGCTGCGAGGCTTGCCGCCAGATCCTCAAGAACGCCCCGGCTTCGGGCCACGATCACAAGGTTCAGCCCTGCCTCGGCCAGACGGCCGGCGATGGCGCGGCCGATGCCAGAGGAAGCGCCCGTGACGATGGCCCAGGGGCCATAGCGATCAAAGAAGCGCTGCTGGTGATGGGTTCGAAAGGGTGTCATCGGTGGGTTCATCAATGTGGATTTGCCTCTCAGCGGGGGAAACAGGCCGCGAACCGATCCAGCAGACGCCGGTCGCCCGTGATCCGTAGTCGGCGCCGCAGCACCGCCAGCACAGGGCTTCGCCGCCCGCTGACGATGTCGATCCAGAGGCGGGCATCGGCGCGCACCAGCAGATCGGGCGTTCCCGCCAGCACCCCGGGCTCCACCTCCAGCTGTCCATCGTTGATGCGCACGGTGGCACGCACCGCATCGGTTCCGCTCAGATCAAAGTGGTAGGTGGCGGCCCAACCCCTCGCCGGCCCCCGCTGGAAGATCAAGGCCAGAGCGCCGAAGAACTCCTGGGGCCGGGTGGCCCGCAGGCTGGAGCGGATCCGTTGCACCCGCTTGTGGGGAAAGCGACGGCGCACGTGGGCCTCGGCGTCTGAGCCTTCCACCACGTAGATGGTTTCCTCCCGCTCGGTAAGGGGCTTGACGACCCGACGCAGATGGCCTGGGCGGTCGTGGACGAAGTTTCCGATGACGTCGTCGCCGGCAGGGCAGACGGCCACGCAGTAGGCGGCCTTGTAGCTGGGTTTGTAGGCCAGGCCTTGCCAGGTGGTGACAGCCTGGTCGAGGGGAACGCGATCGCGGAAGTCCTGGCGGTTGCGGCTCTCCACCACATCTTCAACGAAGTCGGCGAAACCGCTCATGAACTCGCGGTAGTTGTGGTCGTAACAGGCGGAGAAGCGGAAAGCGCCGCTGGGCTCGATGGCGCCCACGGGACAGGCCACCACGCAGAGCTGGCAGTCGATGCAGGGGTTGTAGGTGAGCGGGGCAATTGCCTGGGCTACCTCCGCGCTGGTGATCACCGTGCCCAGCAGCACGAAGGACCCGAAACGGGGATGGATCAGGTTGCGGTGCAGCCCCATCTTTCCGAGCTGGGCCGCCTCGGCGACGCGCTTGTGGGAGACGATCCAGGAGCGGCCCGGGAACGTGCTCATGTCCATGGGGAAGGCCATGGGCGGGTTCATGGCCCGGTGGCCCCGTTCGTCAAGGGCCCGGGCGATTCGGGCAGCGATCTCATCCACCTCGTGGCCGCTGCGGTGGAACTCGAGGTTGGCCACGTTGCGGCGAGGGCTGCGCACGTTTTCGGGATGCATGCGCAGCACGATCGGCACCAGCGAGCGAGCCCCCGGCATGGCGGCAAGAACGTGGGGTAGCTCCTCGCTCAGGTCGGGGTGATCCAGCGACACCCAGGCGGCGTCATCGGCACCGGCGGCAAGCGCGATGGCGCGCACCTCCTCGAGGGTGAGCGGTGGAGGCGGTGGCGCTGGTCCTCGGGAGCGGGCAGCGGCGAGGGCGGGATGGTCGTAGGTGGTTGCCATGATGCTTGTCATGCAATTGGACAAAAAAAGAGAAGCCCCGACTCAAGCCCTGCCAGGAGAAGGTTCAGCCGAATGTGCCGCCACCTCCAACAACCGCTGGGCCAGAGCGGGATCGTCTACCAGGCGAGCCAGTACCACGGCTCCCACCATGGTGGACACCAGGCGCAGGGCCTGGTCGCTGGGCAGACGGGAAGGACGGCGGGGATGCAGCTTGCGCTCGATCGCCGTCAGCAAGCCTCGGGCAGCCGCCGCGAAGGCTGAGCGCACCGGGGCCGGCTGACGGGCGCCCTCGCCGCCGAGCGCAGCAATGACGCAGCCACGCTCTGGGTGGGCAAGGTGCTCAGGAGAGAGGTATTGGGCGAGGCTCTGCTCGAGGGTGGAAGACCCTGCCAGTGGACCGTCAGCACTGGCGGCGGCCGCTGCACGAATGGCCTCGGCGACAAGGGCCTCACGGTTGGGGAAATGGGAATAGAAGGCTCCATGGGTGAGGCCGGCGCGCTTCATCAGGGCGGGGATGCCGATGCCCGAAAGGCCGTTACGGCGCAACTCCTCAGCGGCAGAACTGAGGATTCGCTCGCGCACGGCTTGGTTGTGGCCTTCGGGGTATCGCATGATGATCATCATGGCATAAAACCTTGAGCTTTGACTTGGGTATTCGGGCCTTGTGGCAACTCAGCCGAGTCGGCGCTGGACGTGTTTGGACGAACGAGTGATGCCTACGGAGTCCTTTGGAGAGCAGGCTTCAGGGCAAGTGGCGCCAGACGCCTTGGTTCCTTGAGGCCTTCTTCTGGTGGGCAAGGCCTACACAGGTCTGCTCGACCTCAAGCCCGGCGATGAGTTCGAGATCAAGCTGGGTCGCAAGCAGATCCGCCTGATTCCTGCTGGTGCGGTCGACGAGGAGGAGTGATCTGCTGAAACTGGCGATGGCCGCCTCATCCTTCAGGTGAGCCCTCCGATGGCCAGCACCACCAGCTGGCGCAGTTGCTGTAGCTCGGCGGGGGTGACGCAGGAGTCAGTGGCTGTGGTGATGCGTGTCTTGGCGACACAGGTGAGATTCTGAGGGAGCAGATAGCTCACCTTCTTGCAGCCGTTGGTCGCGCTGGGTTGCAGCACCACAGTCAGGTCGGGAATGGCCAGTTCGGGGTCGCTCGTCATCGGCACCACCAGGACTGTGGGATAAGCAAAGTCAAACAGTTCGCAATCCTGCACGACCACAGCCGGTCTGAGCTTGTTGGGCTCCGGGGGGTGAGGGTCTTGATCGGGGTCATCTGGATCTTTGCGCCAGTCGACCGTGACAATTTGCCCTGCCTTCAGCTCCACGCTTGCGCTCAGCGGCCGAGGAGTTCAGGTGTGGCCCAGTCGCCGATGAAAGAGTTGGCGTCCGGATCAGCCGCGATGTGCTCGGCCACGGTTTTGCTCTGGGCCCGAATCCGTGCCCGCAGAGCCTCCATGGCGCTCACCGAACTGCTCACCTGCATGACGCTTCTCCCCCCACGTTGCCGGCGGCGGACGGAGAAGGGAGCTTCGAGGTTTTGGCTGGCTTGATCGGCTGGGGTCATGACGGCAGCGGCTTTCGCCAACCTCATGGGCTGAGGCTTCAACGTTAGACGTCATTCCGGTCTCGGCCCGATGCTGACGGCACCACCTGGTTGGGCCAGGTTCTCCATGGTTCAGGGAGCTGCACGACAAAGCCCGGTGACGAGGCCACCGGGCTCTGAAGCAGTTTGTTTGGTGGGGGCGGAGCTGCTGACGCTGGCACCTGGGGCCAGTTGACAAGTGGGACCTCCCGTTGGGTCCGGGGCACCTGAGGCGAGGCCGTTAACGGTGCAATGGACGGCGTTGCAGCAAATCAAACAGCCGCGTCACGCGCCAGGGAAGTCAGTGATCCGTCGAGAGTGTTGGAGCAGGGACCGGATCGTCAGCGCACTCCTAACTGATGCTCAGGTGGGGTGTCTTCCATGGTCTGGAGCCTCCCGGTTGTCGATGAGTTCACAATCGGCCGGCCAGCTGATGGGGGCAATAGGGGTTTATGCCTGAGTCAGCCAGCCCCGGATCCGGGCCAGCCGGCCTGCTTCCTGGACCGCCTCGATGCAGCGCTTGGCACGCCGTTTGAGGTCATCCTGGCCCTGGGCCCGCAGCAGGTAGGCCTCCATCGCCTCGGGGGTTTCGATCAAGGTCAGCAGCCCGCTGGTGCACTCACCGATGGTGGGATCGTTCAACAGGCGGCTCACCAGGTTCAGCTCCCAGAGCTGCGCTCCGCTGCCGCCGGGTTGGAACAGCTGCTGGTGGAGCACGTTCGGCAGCACTGCTTGAGCGAATCCAGCTGGCGGGCGCGCAGGCGGCGGCTGTTGGGCAGACCCTCTGCTAAGCCAGCAGGGGATGGCTGCCCGCAGGCCACTCGGCTGACACCAGATCCTTCCTGTTCCCAACCATTTCAGCCCAGCTCAAGGCAGGCCAAGCCGTAGAGGTCTTGCAGCGGTAGCTGGGGCGGCCCACCTCGGTACATGCGCACCGTATGGCTCACTACCGAGAAGCCCGCCGACCGCAGCAGCGGACCGGAGTGGGGGTTGGCATCCGGAGCGTCGATCAACACCGGGCCATGGCGGTGGGCGGTCAGCTGATCGATCAGGGCCTGCGCAATGGGGCTGCTGTCAGCGATCAACGGCCCTAGCCGCCAGCCCCCTGCCCGCTCTGGGCCATCCAGCAGGCAGGGCCTGATGCGGCCGTACCCGCGACAGCAGCCCTCGGCGTCGAGAGCTACCACCACAGTGCCGGGATTCGGCTCCCCCAGCCAGAGGCCCAAGAAGAGCGGCCGGGGAGTGGCCTCGTGGCGGGCGTCATAGTCCTGCACCACATCCTTGGGCACGGCGGCTGCCGGCAGCAGGTTGATCCCCTGTGGTTCGGGCGCAGCGGCGTCGCGATCCCCCCGGCCACCTGTGTCCCGACGCCAGCGCAGGGTTGCGCCTGCGGCGGTGAACCCCCAGCCGGTGTAGTCCACCAATCGCGCATCGGCCGCCTCCAGTCCCACGCAGGCCACCCCCTCAAGGTGGGCCAGGGCCCGCTCCCAGAGGGCCACGCCGTAACCATGGCCCCGGTGCTCAGGGCGGACCAGGAACAGGCCGATAAAGCCGTATTGGTCGTCGTAGCGGACGCCGGCGATACACCCCACAGGCTCGCCGTTAAGGCAGCCCACCCATAGGCCGTCAGAATCGGTGTCGCGATAGTCGTCGACATCGCATGGGCCTGGGCAGAAGCCTTCCCGCCGCGCCCACTCGGTCACCTGGGGCAGATCTGCAGGCCGCATGGGCCGGATCGAATAACCGGACATGGGCGAGGTTTGGGAAGGTTGCTGGAGCAGGCTCCAGATGTTGCGGCTGCAAACGTTGCTTTCGTGCCTAATTATGGAAGCCGAGGCGTTTCCCTTGATCGATGGACCCGACGCCGCGCCGGCCTCCGTGCTGCTGGCCCATGGGGCCGGTGCACCGATGGACAGCCCGTTCATGGCGGCGATCGCCGGCGGCCTGGCGCAGCAGGGCTGGCGGGTGGTGCGCTTTGAATTCCCCTACATGGCCCGGCAGCGAATCCTGGGCAGGCGTCAGGGACCCGACCGGATGCCGGTGCTGCAGGAGGCGTTCCGCCAGCAGGCGCGGCTCGAGCAGATGGAGGAGCCGGACCGGCCGCTGTTTATCGGCGGCAAGTCGATGGGCGGCCGAGTGGCAAGCCTGCTGGTCGATGAGTTGGCCGCCAGCGATCGGGTGCGCGGCTGCATCTGTCTGGGCTATCCCTTTCACCCGCCCGGCAAACCGCTGCAGCTGCGCACCGAGCACCTGAGCGCCTTGCAGACGTCCACCCTGATCCTGCAGGGGGAGCGGGATACGTTCGGTCGCCGCGAGGAGGTGGAGACCTACGTCCTCTCGCCGCAGGTGCAACTGCGCTGGATCCCCAGCGGTGACCACAGCTTCAAGTCCACCCGCAGCTCCGGGCTCAGCGAGGCGGAGAACTGGGCCACGGCGGTGGCCTTGAGCGATCAGTTCCTGCGGGAGCGTCTGATGCACTGAGCTCTCATCTCCCGGAAGGAGATCTGCACCAGCGAGGCCGATCGGATGTTCAATGCTGGAGGCCGCCTCGATGAGTTCCCTTCATGCCGCGCCAGCGCTACCGGCAGAACCCACTGCCGCTCGGTCCTGATGCTCCGCCGGTGGAGCTGTTCGGACCGGAGCAGCCCAACCCATCTGGACTCCAAGTAGCGGAACAAGGCCAGTTGGGAGTGGTGCCGCTGGGGCCGCTGTTCGACGCTCAGAGCGGGAACACAAGCTGCAACGAGGCCTGAGCAGCACCATGGCCGACCTCACGATCACCACCCAGGACGAACTGCCAGGCCCCGGTGACGATCGTCCCTATGTGATGTTCGTCAACCAGACCGAGTACGGGATCGGCCGGTTCCTGCGCACCAATGTGCTCTCGGCACGGCCCGATCTCAAACGCTTCACTTCCATCCGCTTCCACATGACCCTGAAGCGGCATCCGAGCGACAGCGCCGGGGAAATCGTGCTGGCCCTGCTGGAGGCGATCGATCTGGATCCGCCCCTGTCGGTGTTCTGCGGCGACCTGCATCTGGAGATGGAGGGCTACCCGATGGAGGAGGGCTGCACGATCGAGGTGCCGCTGCTGCCTCCTGGTCGGCGGCCACCGGCGAGGGGCTTCAGCTGAAGTCGCTGAGCGGCGGGTTGCCCGGTTGAAGCTCCAGGTTGCCCACGTTCACCTGGCTGCTCTCGCCATCAGCCCAGGCGACGGTGGCCAGCACGAGGGAGCTGCCAGGGCTGATCGGCGCCATCGCCGTCACGGTGCCCCTGGCAAACGGCCCCACGCTGGTGGGGGCCGCCGGTCCGGTGACCATGGCGGTGGATTGCAGGAAGGCCCGCGAGAGGCGCACGGTGGCACCGATCTGCAAAGGCGTCGCCACTTCATCCGTTGGAGGCCTCCCATCCTCGCTGGGGAGCCGAGGAGCGGCCGATACCGTGGGGACACTCCTGCCGCAGCAGCCTCTTGGCGATGGTTGAGCACGCGCTCCTACCGGCCGTGTCCCGCATCCTCCAGCGGGTGGAAGCGGTCAGTGGACTGCCGGTGGCCGTGGCTCAGGAGCCGGGTCTGAGCACCCTCGCCACCCTCAAGCCCGCCAACAAGGAACGGCAGGCGCACCTGATCCTGTTCAGGCAGGACGACGAGGCCTGCAGTTACCACGTGGCCTTTGAGGCAGCCCTGCTGCTGCGGCTGGTGGAGGTGCCCCAGGAGCTGCGGGTGAACCTCACGGAGAAGCGGGAGGCGCGCGAGCAGGTGGTCTCGCAGGTGGAGAAGCTGCACAAGGGCAAGCTGCCATTGGCCCGGGTACGGGAGTTGGGGCTTGGCTTCTACAACGGCCTGATGGTGCAGCTGCGCTCGATCGGACCGGGGCTGTGCGCTGACCAGTGGCTGTTTGAGGAGGCACCGGAGTTGCGGGGCTTGCAGGCGGCGGTGCTGCAGGAGCAGGTGCAGCAGAACGTGCCCAGCCTCAATGCCGATATCGACCGACTGGCTCCTGCCGCGGTCGTCAAGGCGAGCCGGGGGATGAACGCGGCCTATGCCTTCCAGGCCGCTGAGCTGGTGGGCCTGCCGCCACTGGCGGTGCCGTATCAGGCGGCAGGGTTCGAAGCGCTGGCGCGGGAGCTGATCGCCAGCACCCGAGAGCAGGCCACGACGCCGGATCCGGATCGGGAGATGATCGACGCCTGGGCCGAGAAGCTCGGGATTGCGCGCTGGTACAACTGGCAGCCTGCCTATCCCGCTGGGGTTTGCTGAATGGGCATGCAGGCCACCTCGTTCACGATCGAGGAGACAACCTTCGATCGGAAGCTGCTGCCGGAAGACAGCGGTAAGCCGGGCAGCGCGGCCTTCCACCGGGCGGTGACCGACTACTTCCAGCAGGCCTATGGCGCCATGGGCGGGCGGGTGGATGTGGTGTTCGCCAATGGGCGCATCGAGGTGAACTGGAGCCCAGCCACTGAGAGTGCAACTTCGACAGCCGAGGCGATGGCGGCCATCACACCGCTGCTGAAGCAACGCCGCTACGGCGAGGCCCGGCCGTTGCTGGTGGCCCTGCTGGAAGCCGAACCCGAGAACCGAGACGCGCTCTACAACCTGGGCATGGTGGCCAGCGATGAGGGTCAGCTGAAGGAGGCCCGTGAACTCCTGCGGCGGGCGGTCGCGGTGGATCCTTCGTTTGCCAATGCCCAGGTGGCCCTGGGTGTGGCAGCGCTGAGGGACCAGGACCAGGCAGAAGCACGCCAGGCGCTTGAGAGCGCGATTGAGCTGGAGCCTGGCAACCCCTATGCGCTGCGCACCCTCGGGAGCCTGCTCACCGCGGCGGGCGCACTGGCGGCAGGGGCAGCACGGTTCCGGCAGGCCCTTGCGGTGGCACCGAACGATGCGGTGGCCAGCCTGAGCCTGGCCCAGGCGCTGTTGGAGCTGGATCCAGGTGAGCACCGCGACGAGGCCGATGCGCTGCTGCTGCAGGTGATCGAGCAGCACCCGTTTGGGGAGCTGGGCGAGCAGGCCAAGGCGCTGCGGGGGCAGGTCGCCGCGCGGGACCTACGCCAGGCCAGCAGCAATGGTTTGAGGCCGGACGCGGTGACCTACTGCCTCGATGCCCTGCGCCGCTTCCAGGCGATGGACCAGGCCGAGTTCCTGGCGGTGATCAGCGAGGTGGCGGCGGTGGGCCAGAGCGGGCTGCAGATCAATGAGCCAGGCACCTCCCGCACCCTGAAGACCCTGCCGGGCCGCTGGAGCGACCTAGCCCTGGCCTGCCTGATCCATGTGGGCATGAAGCGGCTCACGCCTGATGAGGATTCAGGGCTGGGGATTGAGGCGGAATACGAGGAAGCGCTCAGACTGATTGGTGGTGACGGAGTAGGCCCATGACCCTTTGGCTGATCCGCGCCGGCTCCCACGGCGAGCAGGAGCAGAAGTTTCTCGACGAGGGTCGCGTGTACTTGGCCTGGGATGCTCTGAATGTGGATCTGGCTGCCCTGGCTGACCGGCAGGCCCTGATCCATGCAATGGAGCAGCGCTACCAAGAGGAGAAGGCCAAGGCGCTGATCAACTGGTCTGCGCAGGTGTGGGCCTTTGGGCGCGACATGGCACAGGGAGACTGGGTTGTGATGCCCTCCAAGCTCCAGTCGGGCCTCTACTTCGGAGAGATCACCAGTGGCTATCACTTCGAGCAGGGAGGCCCGGATCCCTACTTCCACTGGCGCAGCGTCAACTGGTTCAGCGGCCTGATCCCCCGCAGCGCCTTCCCGCAAGACATTCTTTATTCATTCGGGGCGTTCCTCACCATCTGTCGCATCCAGCGGAACGACGCGGAAGCACGGGTGCGGGCGATGGCTGCGAACAAATGGAAGCCGGAGAGCGCTGGCGCGAGCGTGGCCACACCGCAGCAGCCAGGTCAGGGTGAAACTATCAGCGACGTCAGCGCCCCGATCAACGTCAACCTGGAGGAGCTGGCCGGCGATCAAGTGGAGCGGCTGATCGAGGCCCGCTTCAAGGGGCATGGCCTCACCGAACTTGTGGAGGCGATCCTGCGGGCCGAGGGATACACCACCTACCGCAGCCCGGAGGGAGCTGACGGAGGTGCCGACATCCTGGCTGGCGGTGGTGAGTTGGGCTTCGGGAAGCCCAAGATTTGCGTTGAGGTGAAGTCAGGATCCGAGCCAGCGGATCGGCCAACGGTGGACAAGCTGATCGGCGCCGGGCAGAAATTCGGCGCCGAGACCTGCCTCTTCGTGAGCTGGGGTGGTTTCAAGCCCAATGTTCAAAAAGAGCTGGCACGGGATTTCTTCCGGGTCCGGCTCTGGAGCCGCAAGGATCTGCTTGAGAAACTCTTTGAGCACTACGAGAGGCTGCCGGAAGAGATCCGCCTGGCTCTTCCACTCAAGCGGGTATGGATGGTGGCCACTCAGAACGACTGAGTCGTCAGGGTTTCACAGCGATGTAGTTGATCTCGCAACCCTTCACCAGCCTGGCCTCCTGCACCGCCGCTGCGGCATTTAAGGCTGAGAATTCAAACCATTGGAAGAAATCCAGGCCTCGATCGAGGGTGATTTTCCAGCCCGTGTTGGTGGTGAGGCTGCGGGCATGGAAGTTGGCGCTGGCATCGATCTCCCAGCTAAACGGTGTGCTGGTGCCCGCGAATGAATCCTGCACTTGGCCTAGGTTCTCCAACTGCTTCTCCATCGTGTCTTGATCAGATCCGGTGATTAAGTGGACCGACACCTCATCGCCCACAGGTGTAATCTCATTCACCATGCGTAGAAATTCCACCATGTTGCGGACTTGGTGGAAATGGCGGATGTAGGGATCTCGAATGATGATCCCCGTCGCACCACGAAGGTAATCACCAAACAGCCGCCGGTAGCTCCAACCCTTGGAGTTTTCAGGAACGACCAGATGGTGCTCCTTGAGAGTTGAGGAATCGGACTGCGGATCGGTTGTCTCGCTTTGGTCGCTGTCCGTTGTTCCTGCAACCAGGCCTCCTTCGCCAGGGGCCGGTTCGGTGGCCACTCCACCTGGTTGGGAAGCGGGGGGACGGAGACCGGAGAAGGCAGGGTACTGCTTCTCTTCCGGGGTCAGAACCGTTACCTCACTGCCGGTTTTGAGGTCGCGGAAGATGAAGTCGTTGGGCTTGAAGGTGTCGTCGATTCTTAGTATCTGCTCACGGATTCGGCGGCGGCACTCCATCGCGAACTCCAGCAGTTCGGCGACTTCCTCCTTGTTGGCCTTGCCATCGGGATGGATGATCTTCATCAGCCCGGAGAAGGTTTTCTCGAAACCGGTCTGATCTCGAGTGGTGACCTCTGAACTGATCTCAAAGAACGTCTTGTAGCGACTGGTGAAATCCTCGGTGCGCAGGTGCTTGAGCACCTCGGCGATGTAGTCGACTACAAAGCCATAGCCTTTGCAGAACAGCTCATGGCGCACCGGTGCCACTTCCCAGCCGGGGTTGAAGGCGTGGATGCGATCGAGGAAGGCCGAGTCGATGTATTTGTCGGGCAGCGGCTCATAGAAATGAGAGTGCTTAAGCATGTAGGCCACCGACTTCTGGGTGTTTCCCATGAACACCATCGAGGCCTCGGCCGAAAGCTGCTCGATGCCGCGCGAGAAGGTGCGGTTAGCCATGTAGTTCTTCATAATATCGACCAATGTCTTATCGACCTTCTTGTCTTTACCGGCGAACTCGTCAAAACAAATGCAATCCCAGTAGCCCACCAGGCCAATCTTGCCGTTGATATTGCTGACAAAAAGCTTTGGTGCGGTGACCTCTGAACCAGAAATAAGCATCCCGTGGGGTGAGAACTCGGCAAAGATGTGCGATTTACCCGTTCCCTTTGGTCCCAGTTCGAGCAAGTTGTAGTTGCGCTCGCAGAAAGGAATCAGCCGGATCAAAGTGAGTAGCTTGGCGCGGCGGCTGAAGTGCTCAGGGTTGAAGCCCACGCTCTGCATGAGCACATCGATCCATTCATCGGTGCTGAATTTCGCCCGTGCCGCCAGGAACTCCTCGTGATCGACGCCGGCCACCTGGATGGGCTTCACTGTTGAGATCTGCCAGGGGCTGGCCTTGGGGTCGACGGGGAGTTCGTACTCCACGTCCGTGATCGCCCAGATGCCACCCACCAGCAGCTTGGGGTAGCGCTTGACGTAGGAATCGTCGATCGGCACTTTCTTGATGCCGAGGTTGGTGAACTCCACCTCGTGGAAGCCAGCCCTTTCGTTGAAGGTAACGGTGAGCTTGTCGATCACCTTGTGGCTTCCCTTGTCCTTGATCGTGGATTTCACCAGCTCCGACTGGTTGCGGTGCACGTAGTGCTTTGCGAGGATGCGGCGCACTGATTCGAGCCCTTCGGCAATCAAAGCCGGATCGTCAGTGGCGCAGTGCTGGCCGAGCAGGTACTCGAGCACGTAGGTGGGCACCACCGCGTTCTGCTTGAGCTCGGTGGTGAGGTCCTTGCGGACCACCAGGCCGGGGAAGTGCTCGAGGATCTTCTGATCGAGGGGGCTGTGCTCAATCGCCATGCGAGGTCACCAAAGGGTCTGACAGGGGAAGGTGGAGAGCTGCGGATCGGCGGTGAGCAGCACCAGGCGATCCAGTTCTGCCTGGGCGGCCAGCACCCGATCAAACGGATCCCGGTGGGCCTGGCTGTAGGCGCCGGCCCTCAGCCCATGGGAGTGGGTGATCGGCAGGGGCTGGAAGCCATCAGCCTGCAGCAGTCCCGGCAGGTCATCGATGGCGCGCTCCAGCTCAGGCAGCTTGCCGCGGTGGTACTTGAGGCTGAGCTCCCACACCGTGGCTGCACTCACCAGCACCGTGTTGGTGGGCTCGATCAGCAGTTCACGCACAGCGGCCGAGAGCCGATCAGGATCAAACCACCACCAGAGCAGCACATGGCTGTCGAGCAGGTAGGCCGCGGAGTTCGTCACGGGTTGGGGGCTGCCGAGATCAGCGGGCTCTCTTCCCAGCTGGCGAGCTCATCAGCCTCCAAAGGCTCCAGGAGGATGCCGGGATCGCTCAGGGGTCCATAGCTGCGCAGGCGACCAGGAAGGCGCTGCGGGGGTGGCGGTGCCAATGGCATCAGCCTGGCCCAGGGCTTGCCGGCCTTGGCCAGAACGATCGTCTCGCCGGCATGGGCATCATCGATCAGGCGAGACAACTGGGTTTTGGCCTGATGCACATTCACCAGACGAGGCCCTGAGTGCGGCCCCGTGTGCGGCTCCGAACGCGGCAGTGGGACAGCTGGCTCCATGGCAAAGGGCTCCAATGATGCCATTAGCTTAGGCATGGGCTAAGGCCATCAGAACTCATCGAAATCACTGCCGAAGGGCCGCTGCAGCTTCAGTTCAGCGCTCTTGTAGGGAACCGGATCGGCGACACCCTCCACGAGCCGCTCTAGGCGCAGCTCCACCATCTGGTTGTTGTAGTCGTCGGCAGCGTTGGAGAGTTCCAGCATGAGTGGCTGCTCGCGCTCACGGGGATCGGTGGCGGCCGAATCAAACAGCACCGTGCGGGGCGCGCAGAGGGGGGCGCCATCGGCCTTGGCGTATAGGCCAATGCGCAGCTGCAGGGGCATCACCTTCTTGGCCTCCACCGGATCGTGCTGGAACAGGGCCAATGACAGGCGAACTGTGGTGATCTTGGCGGGCAGTCGCAGCACCTCCACCTCCACCAGGCGACTCTCCTCTTTGGTCTCTCGCTTGAGCTTGATCACCGGCACCACCACCTCCTGCAAAGACGTGCCGCCGTGCACGAAGCGGGACCCCGAACCCTTGATCGGGAAGCGATCGAGGCCCAGAGGGAACACAGCACTCCAGCCGCCAGTGAAGCCGAGGGCCTGGGCCGCGAAGATCTTCTGGCCAGGCCTCGGCTCGATGCCATCACCCAGCGCGAAGCGTCGACTTTTGGTTGGGAGCTGATCGGCTGGGGGGAACACCGCCTTGTCGTTGGCATCGAGGGGCTCCTGCTGGAACAGGAAGCCGTGGTCGGCGGTGATCAGGGCCTGGCTTCCCTTGAGGCTGGCGATCTTGCGCAGGATCTGCTCGAGTTCCTCAAAGGCCTGCTCCACCGCCTGGAAGGTCTGGGCTTCGGTGGCCTGCTTGTCGCCTACTTGATCGATGCGGTTGTGGTAGATGACGATCAGGTCGTTGTCTCGCGTGAGCTCTTTTCCGGCGGTGCTGGTGGGGAGGCTGAGGAAGTCATCGGCAAGCAGGGCCTTGGCGCGGCCCTTGGCGTAGGTCTTGAGGATCTTGTCGCGGTTGACGGTGCCGCTGGCGCTCTGGCCATCGACCACGGCTGAACCATCGGCGGGATTGATGCTCACTTGTGCCCCAGGCAAAAGGGAGGCCATGCCCAACTGCGTGTAGGAGGGCAGCGAACCCAGCAGCGCGTCGACCTCCACCTGCCATCCCTTGCCTGGTTGGTTCAAGAGACGATCGGCAAAATCGCGGGCGGCCTCGTAGCGCAGGGCATCGGAGATCACCACAAACAGCCGCTTGATGCCCCTGGAGCCCAGGGGTGCATGCACGTAGCGCATGTGGAACTCCTTCTGCGCTGGCAGGGCCTGTGAGCGCCACTGACTCAGGCCGGCCACCTGATCACTCCAGTTGTTGGTGAGCGGCAGCAGGAAGTTGTTCACGTAGTGACTCTCCACCCAGTGGCGGAGTTTCTGGAGCAGGCCGGGCTGTTGGTAGGTGCGGGCGTGAAAGGTGCAGCGGCGGTAGGCCTCATCGATGCGCCACCAGCCGCTGATGTATTGCTGCAGACCAGCGTCCAAGCTCTCCACCTGGAGTACGGCCTTCTCCAAGAGGCTGCGCAGACTGATGGCGTGCTCAATCGCCTGGTAGCCGTGCTGGTGCTTGTCGTACCAGGTGGAATGGCGCCGGTTGCGGATGGTCTGCAGCAGCTGGGCATCGGCCACACCGGCGGTGAACCCGTTCACGAGGCGATGCAACACGAAGCGCTCGATCAGTTCGAAGCTGTCCTCTTCGCCTGGATCGAACTCCGGGGGCGCGTCGTTGAGCTGCGGCTCGATGGCCAGCAGCTGAGCCATGGCTAGCGACCAGGCCTCGAAGACCGCTCGATTGCGGTTGCTGTCTTTCCAGAAGCTCAGGAACACGCGCCCGTGGGGCTGCAGGTCGCCTTGGGGACCGATCGGGCTAACGCTCTTGAACAGCGCTACAGCGAAATCGCGCAAGCTCGGGGCCATGCTGCGGTAGCCGAACTTGCTGGCCACGGCTTTCCAGAAATGCTCGCTGAGGAGCGCGCTGCCGTAGGCCGCCTGCACCGGATCATCGGCCTCTGTATCGGTGGGATCCAGCTGCCTGAAGGCATGGAGCAACAGCTTGTCGATGTCGGCTGGTTGCTTGGCCACCACGGCAAGCATCTTGAGCCGAACGGCGCTCTCGTCGTCGTTGGGGCGCAGCAGCTCTTTGAGTTGCTGGGTGCGGATGGGAGAGCGGAAAAAGGCCTTGTGCTGCTGGGCCAACTCCTTGAACTCAAGGGTGAGGCCCGCTTCCTGGAGATCGAGAGAGGCCCGGTCGGCCTTGAATTCATGGCCTGCCAGGAGCAGATCCAGCAGCCAGTTGTCCTTCTCAGCAGGCTTCTCGGAAGGGATGTAGAGCAGGAAGCGCTGGTTCAGTGGCGCCCGACTGATCTCCACCTTGGTGGAGAATTCGTTGCCGATCACGCGCCGCTTCTCGGTGCCTTTGGGCTGGAAGCTCTCGAAGTCTTCTGTCCACTCACCGCTGGGGTCGTACCAGATCACCACGCGCTTACGGGCAATTGCGGCGTCCAGACTCTCGTGGATGCGGGATGTGGAGGCGGGGGTTCGGGTCATGCTGACTTAATCCTGATTTGCAACGAACCCTGAGATAGCTGACCACAACTTCATTAAAAACGAGGCGATCTCATACACAGATATATCGATTAAGTCAAAATGAGCGACAGAAAGCTGACAATTCTGAATTGCGAATAATGATTTAACCATACTTTATAGCTCATTTCGAAGATCGGGCGCGGACGAAGCTGTTTTTTCAACAGTAATCACCCTGGGCAGAACGCCGCAAGCCTTCTCCCACTTCTGCCGTACTTGTGGATTGAGAAATCCCGTCGTAACAATGAAAGACCTCTGCACAATCTGCCTTGGATTTGCCACTAAAGATGTCAAGTGCGACACTATATCGCGATACTCCTTCCTACTCTGCATAACATGCGAGATCTGCTCAAATGCGTCAACAACATGACTAGCCTTCAGTTCAACAAGTATAATGTCGACGCGGCCAGATCTAAATAAGACGAAAAGTCCATCACATTTTTTTTGGTAATCCGTAAAGACACATCCATCAAGCGCCAAGGCAGCGGCAATTTCTCCTTTTTTTGGCCTTATAGTAACACGTATCCCCTGATCTAGAAAACAAATCTTACCGCAGCAGAGATCACAGGGATTCTTGTTGGCCAAACAAATACAATGAACCAGACTGGCTGGAATAAGGTCTAAACGAGGGGTTCCTGCCATGTCCTAGCCATTTTCTTCTTGATGTTCATTCTGCAATCTCCACTCGAGCTCACGCATGTGTTCAAAGGTGAGTGAGACTTGATTAAAGTTCTCAATTAAGCTGTCAGCAGTTAGGCCTTCTTCCATGTCCATAAGCTCTACTTGATCGTATTGCGTAACCTGATAGACTGCCGTTTCCGCTGGATTGAGCGGGTGCAGGGCCCTAATATTAATCAGCGAGTCATCGTCCAAGAAGGCTGGAAGCAGTTTGTCAATGGCATATCTTTTCAAGAGATTATTAATCCCTTCAACAATAATCGGGCTATGAGTCGTTACGATAAATTGAGTATTGGGAAAGCATTTGAGCAAATCCGAAACAATCCTCTGTTGCCAGGCTGGGTGGAGATGTAGATCCACCTCATCAATCATTACGATTGCGGGCGATTCCAAAGGGTTATCCATGTCAGGATTGCCTGCTGCCATGCGACGTGACAGGTCAATAGCTACACCGATCATGGTTTTATAGCCATCGCTCAATTGTGAAAGTTCTAGATCCTCTCTATTCTCAGTGACTATGAGACGAAGGGGAGGTTTCACGGAAAAACGAGGATTCGTAAGAGTTGGAAAAAGTGTCGTTAAGCATTTACGTACAGCCCTTAGCTGTGGAAGCGTAATGTCAAAGTTACGTATCTCATTGCGTAGCCTCAACTCTTCCATCTCTTTGTTGAAATACCATATAAAAGCAGATCTGAAATTAGATCCAGATGTCAGGGCTTGATCCAGGGCATCAAAAATTCGATCGGACTCTAAGTCAAAACCACGACGCCTTTCTGGAATATCAAGCAAGGCCCTGCTGACCCCGTAGAAAGCGAAGATTGGAAGAACAAAATCATCTTCATTGGCGAGTGGCTCGAGAATTTGTTGGTCAAGATATTCCTTCAGCTGTCTCTTGCCAATCTCAGGTATCTTGACTCTTGACTTCGGATCTTTCTCGACGCAATCCCAAGAAATACCCTCTATACTTTCAACAGCAATACGCGCGTATTTGAGTGTCCTCCCTCCAATTTGACGAATCTCTCCACGCTTCTGGAAGCTTCTCCCTTTAGCCTTGGGTAAATAGGAAATGATGGCACCTAATGCGATCGCTATCGCATCAAGGAATGTTGTTTTACCAGACCCATTCTCGCCGAGAAGTAGAGTAAGACGTGAGCCAAGCTTAAGAGTGGCCTTGTCCTTGCAGCGGAAGTTTTCAATTTCTAGCCTTTTTATTTTCACAAGCTTTTGTGTGCCACGGCAGGAATAAGTAGCGTTACTTGTTTGTAATAACCTTATTATACCTCAGTCCTCCTTCGCCGCCAGCCCAGGAATCGGTGCAAGCACCTCCTGAAGCTTGAGGTAGTTCACCTTCACACCGTCATCGAGGTCGAGCTCGATGCGTTGCTGGGCCAGGGGGAGGAGGGCGTCCTGCTCCCAGGCCTGGCATTCGCGCAACACCTTGGTGATTTTCTCGGCCTCCTTGCGGGCGGCGGTGCGCTCGCGGGTGGGGAGATCGTCGTTGAGTTGATCGAGGCCTAGCTGGGCGAGGCGAGCCTCCAGTTTGGAGAGGTAAGGGCGGAAGTAGTTGTTGAGCACAAGGTTGAGGGTGTCCTTGGTATAGCGGTGCAGGTAGATCAGGCAGCCGAAGCCCTTCTTTGGGCTCTGCACCATCCAGTAGATCGGCCGCTTCTTGTAGGTCTGCAGGTGGTCCTTGTAGAAGTCTGAGCAGAAGTATTTGCGCAGGTCTTTGCTGAGGGAGGTTTCGATGAAGCGCAGATTCTCGGCCAGGGAGCTCTCTGGGAAGGTGACGGCCAGGAA
The DNA here is from genome assembly GCF_024346315.1 of Cyanobium sp. ATX 6F1. Lineage (NCBI taxonomy): Bacteria > Bacillati > Cyanobacteriota > Cyanophyceae > Synechococcales > Prochlorococcaceae > Cyanobium > Cyanobium sp. ATX 6F1. The sequence goes on along the minus strand of NZ_JAGQCS010000001.1, from coordinate 376,384 downwards.
CTCGCGGCTACGGGCCACGATGTCGTCTTCAAACCATTCACCATCGAGCACGGGGAGGATGCCGTCCGCATCGGGCAAGTACTGGACTTCGCTGAGGGGCTTGCCCGCCTTGCCTTCGTAGGCAGCGAGGTGGTCGGCTTGGCTATCGAGGGAATCGGCCAGGGTCAAGCCTGGCTCATCGAGGCTGTAGCGCCCCATCATGCAGCCGACGGCATAGGAGAGGAAAGCGGCCACATCCGTGCGGGCGTCGGCGCGGGCGAGGGTGATTTGCTCTTCGGGCACTTCCGGCTCAAGCTCATCCTCGAGGCCGTAAGCGGCGATGAAGAGCCGGTTGTTTTCCGTTTCCAGCTCCTGCATCCGGCGGATGGCGGCGGTGCTCTGCGCCTCCCAATTCCGCCAGCTCGCCTTCAACGCCTGGCCCTTCAGCCCCGGCCGTAGCAAGGGCTGGTCATGGAAGTCCCACGAAGTCTCGAAGTTGTCCCAGTCACGCTTGGCAAGACCGATCAGTTCTGCTACGAAGGTATCCTTACATTTTTGAATAAATGGAACTCCCTCGATGTCTTGCTTTTGATAGTTTAGCGTAGGGTTAATAGCTTCAAGAAAGTGATTGCCGAGTTTTGAGTTAAGCAGTCCTGTTACCTCATGACATCGGTCGTTAGCAAAGATGCCTGGTCCGGCATCTGAGAAAAGAACTCCATTGTCGATAACTCGAAATGCAACGTCTGACGAGCTAATCCTTGACCAAGTAACGAATGGCTTAAAATACCAGGACTTGTCACGAAGCCGATAATCTGGACTTTTTGTTTTAATGTCAATCGCGTCATCATACAAATTAACAACGTGTTCGGAATTGCCATACCACTTTCTAAACGGACCTCCCTTATGCAGAGGAAACCAACGTAGATCATCTCTCATTTGAGCCGCATCTGTTAGGCCAAACTGAATCGCATTCTGTGAGACTTCAAACCAAAGTCTCAAGAACTGCTCATCTCTTCCTGTGCGGATTCCCGGATTGACGCTAAAGATACTGCCAAGTTTCTCGTTTGACTGGAAAATTGTTCCCGTACGCTTACTAAGCCAATATGCGATCTGGCTGCCAGGTATTTTGCAGAAGTCTGAAGTGGATGCACGGTAAACCATTGAATTAGTGGAGCGAGATAAAGACTCAACTGATTGGACGAAGGCTGTCTCTTTGGCAAATTCGTTCTGCCCTTCAACTAGACGGAAGAAATAGCCTCGATAATTATTGGCAGGTCTTTTCTCAAAAATGAAAGCTGTCGTTTGAACGACTGCGCCGCCAATGCTGTCAAATCCACGAGGTCCAAGATGTACCATCGAAAGAATTCGAGTCTGCGAAAGAAGTTTTTTACGGAGATTCTGGTATGAAGACAAAAACATCCAACTCTGCATCGTTATCATCGCATTTGTTCCATTGGGGATGAGACGAGCGTTGTTGGATTCGATAAACGCAGCAAATAAATCTGATTTTGAATCAGGATACCGCTCGGAAACAAAAGCCTTTAATTCTGGGTTCATAACACCTTGGCCCATGTAAGGCGGATTGGCCACGACGACGTGACACCGCTGGGTGAGCGCCTCAGCTTGATCGAGCAAACGCAACACTTTGCCGTGCGTCTCGGAAAGGAATAGCTGCCCGCCGAGGTCCTTCGCCTCGATGGCTTGGCGCACGAAGATGATACTCCCCTCATCCATACAGGGCTGGATCAACGAACCGAAGGTCTTCGCGTCCTCGAACTGGTGGAGCAGCTTGAGCAAGCGCTGATCGAAGAGCTCGCCTAGATCCAAAGCCTGGATGTAGTCATTCAGCTCATCATCACCAAACCGCACATCCTGCAGGTCAATGATCTGCGGCCGCACCAGCTGATCCGGCTGGAAGAAACGCCGTGATGATTCCCGCGCCTTGAACACAAGAGCCAGCTCAGAGAGCTGGGCGGCACGGGGGCAGATCTCCAGCCCATACAGATTGTTCCGCAGGATCAGAGCTGGGATCTCGCTGGGCGCGTAGCCTTCCTCCGCGTAGATGAGGCTGAGCAGGTCGAAGGCGTAGGTGAGCATGTGCCCGCTGCCACAGGCTGGATCCAGCAGCTTGATTTCTTCTGGTCTATTGATCTTCAGGAAATCGGTTTCTGCTTCGCCCTCGATGTAGTAAGGCATCTGCTCGCGCAGCTTCGAGTCCGGGCGGTTCAGCAGCCACAGCCGCCCCAGTGAGTTCTCCACCAGGTAACGCACGATCCAGTGGGGCGTGAACAGCTGGGTTACCGCAGGAATGTCTTCCGTGGGCACCGCCTTCTTGCGGGCCATCACCTCATCTTTCTTCTCGGCGATATAGAACTGATACAGCCAGCCGAGGATCTCCACGTCGTCGCAGTCGGTGTCGCTGATCGAGTGGCGGAAGCCTGCCGCGATCGAGCCTTCGGTGAGCAGGTCGTCGGGCAGCAGCAGCTCAGTGGCGTCATCAAGCCCCTCGAACAGGTTTGGTAGCAGCTGGTGATAGAAGCGGCACACCGCCAGCACCAGCTCCCGATACACCTCCCCCTGGGGGTCGGCGCCAGCGATGGCCGGTGGGATCTGGCCATTGAGTAGGCCATGGAGCCGATCTTCGTTGGTGTGCAGCTTGAGCTCGGCTGGCAGGCCTCCCGAGCGCATCAGCTTGAGCAGCTCCGGCTGGGTTTCGGCTTCACTGGCGGGCATAAGAACCCTGCAGCCAAACGGATGCCAGCCTTTGGCATCTAGGTATCGCAGCGCAGCCAGCCGGTTGAACCAGCTGTAGGCCACCCGCTCCAGCAGCACCGCTCGGTTTTCCGCCTCCTGCTCGCGAAGCTGTGCGATCTGGCTGGCGTAGGTCGCCAGAGTGTCGGTCGTCTGGCTGTTGAGCAGCAGATCGAGCTTTCGGCCCACGGCCACCAGTAGCTGACGGCGCATCGCCGGCGCGAAAGATTTCAGGGCAGCGGTGTTGACGGTCATGGATCAGGAGGGGTTAGCAGGTGGGTCAATCGCGTGGTCAATGAAAACGGTCTGGAACCTCAAAGGCTGATCCGATGCCCCTGATCCAGCTCGGTTTGGGCTGCTGTCCGTAGGGCATCGAGCCACTGCTGCAGCTCCTGGCCGCTGGTGATCTGGCTGAGCGGGCAGTTCACCTTCAGGTTCGAGGCCGCTACCACCTTGATCGGCGCCACCGCTTCGACTCCCTGAGGCATGCTCAAGGCCGCGATCCGCTGCAGTTGCCGGGGCACCTCCTCCTGCCGGTAACGGTTCACCCGCAGGGCCACGCGGCCCGGTTGTGCGGCGGTTTTCACATCCGCTTTCGCCTGGGTGGTGGCCTGAAGCACCTGGCTCTGTTGTTCGTCGTTGAGCTTCTGGAAGGCGGCATCTGCCTTCAGGCGGGTTTCCTGCTCCTCGAGCACCAGTAGGGCTGCAGCCTGGGCCTGTTGCAGCTTTTGCTTGAGCTGGCCTTGCAGTTCCACCATGGCGTTGTTGGCCTGGGGGACGAGACCACCGGCAAAGGGCCTCGTGCTCGCCAGCAAGGTGGTCAGGCTCTTCACCAGCTGTTCTGGCAAGTCGGCGAATTCATCGCGGTAGCTGGCCTCGAAGGCCTTCACCTGGTCAAACACCGCCTTCTGGTTGCCCTTGAGGAATTGCTTGATCGGGGTCAGCAGCTCTTGCTCGCCGTCCAGCCAGTCGCCCTTGAAGCTGGTCAGTTGGTTGAGCAGATGAGCGTCGTCTTTCTTGCTCAGCTCCTCAGCCTTCGCGGCCCAGGGCTTCAGCTCGGCCAGGAAGGGATAGGCATCAGCCTTGGTGGCGATCTCCCGCAGCTCCTGTGCTTCATTCGCCATCACCATTCTGAACGATTCACCGGTGCTGCGAGCATCGGTGCCGCTGCTCTGCACGCCAAACAGCTCCTGGTGGAAACGCTTGAGCGCATTCACCGCACTGGCATCGAACTGCTCCTGCTTGCGCACGCCCACACCAGCCAGCCGGCGGCTGTTGGTGAGCGCCTCGATCACCTGGGCGTTGCTCAGCAGTTCCTTCTCCCGCAGCTCGAGCTTCCCGAGCCGATACAACCGCGCCACAAAGGTGAGCGTCGCCCAGTTGCCCCACCCGTAAGGCCTGGCCTCAAACTTGCGCACCAGATCTTCCGCACTGAGCCGCTCGCCCAGCTTCTGCTGGCGCTCCACCTCCACGAGCACCTCTTGCTCCGCTTCTGAGAGCTGAATCGCCGAGCCCTCCAGCAGGTCGTCCTGCTCCTTCACCACCTTGGCCACGGTGGCTTCACTGAAGTTGCCGTGGATCATCTTGAGCTTGGGGAAGGCCGAGCGGATCAGCTCCTGATACGCCTTGCTGAAGCGGGTGGCCGGTTCCCCTTCTCCCGCCGAGAGGGTCTGGCCATTCACCACCAGGGTGGCCTTGCGCAGCAGGGCGGCCGCTTGCAAGTTGATCTCCTGGCGCCGGCTGGTGTTCTGCCGGGCCCTGACGCCGAGGATCGCGTTCAGCGTCTCGTCGTCGCCGCCAGTGTTCTGGCGGATGTAGAGGTCGGTCTTCAGGTAGCTTCGGATCTGATCGAGCAGCCGGCCTTCTGACGGCAGGATCGCCATCAGCTCGGTGCCACCGAAGTTGCGGCTGTGCAGCACCGCCTCGCTGCTGTAATGGGGGTGCTCCGGCGTCACCAGGTTCACAGCCACATCAGACTCCTTGCCCTTCACCAGCCCGTCGTCGATCTTCTGGGCAAACGGGTAGTCGTTGCCGTTGTCTTCAAAACGAATCTTGTTGCTGCGCAGCACGTCGTCAAACACCACCCCGTGCAGGGCCTTGATCACCTGAGAATCCGCCACCTCGGTGCGCTTGATCTCCTGCTCCACATCCTTTTCCTTGTCGGTGAGGAATTCGTAGAGCTCTCCGCTGCGCTGTAGGTACGACTGCGAATCGAGATTGATCAGGGCCTCTTTGATCGCCTGCTCATGGGCGCGGATGTCGAAACTTGGTTCATCGATGAGCAGGATGGCGATGTTGCGCGCCGTGCTCTTGAACTGGGGCACCCACTTGAGCAGGAACAGGGCCTTGAGGATGCGCAGCTCCAGCGGACCCACCTGGTTCTGGGCCAGCACCATCGTTTGCTGCTTGTCGGCCCGGATCACATCGCGGATACCGTCATAGAGCTGGTCAAAGCTGGCCAGGCGCCCCACGGGTAGCTCCTTGATCGCCTTGGCCACTTCCTGGAACACCGAGAGCATCGAGCGCTCCCCCACCGCCATGTTGCGCCCTTCGAACACGCTGTGGGCCGCGAGGCTCTGAATCGCCTGTTGGAACAGGCTCAGCTGGTAGGGATGGAAGGGATAGAGGCCGCAGAAGCTCTGGCAGTCGCCCCAGCCCTTCAGCTGCAGGGAGCCATCGCCAAAGCGGAACAGGGTGGTGAAGTTGTCCTTCTCCTGTTCGTAGATCTCGATCAGCTGTTCAGGCTCATCGGGTGTTTTGGCCAGCAGGCGCCGCTGGATCACCTCCTGCACATCAGCGCTGGCCAGGGTGAGCTTGGTCTTGAAGCGGCCCTGGATCTTGCTCAGATCATCGGCTTGCTCGAACTTCACCTGCCCCAGGATGTTCTCCAGGTCGGCCTGGGAGGTGATGAACACCGCGGCCCGCCCATCGGTGGCGGTGGCCAGGCTTTCCACCACGGTCTGCAGATTCAGCAGGCGGCTGCGTTCCTGGCCGATGAACTGACCCGCCTCATCCACGAAGAAATTGAGCCGAAAGCCTGCTGGCTGGCTGTCGAGATACTGCTTGACGCGGGCGGCAAAACCCTCGATCGAGAGGCGGTAGCTGTCCTTGGCGTCATTGATGACCTTCACGGCATCGTCTTCGCTGCCGCCGAACTGTTCGGCATAGGCCCGCGCGAAGCTGCGCTTGGTCACCGTGGCCAGGGCGTCGCGGTCTTGCTCCCAGCTGCGGCCATTGAGGCGCTGATACGTCTGCTTGAAGGCCTCGAACTGGCCGCGCGTGTCGAGGTCGTGCTCCAGCTGGGCCACATAGCCCTGGTTGCCGTAGTAGCCCTGCAGCTCGTTGAGCACCTTCATGAACACCTCGAGGATCGGTGCCTCGTGGGTGCCGCCGATGCCATCGAACTTCTGATCGATGTTGAACAGCAGGCTGCGGGCCGGGATCGCCGCTGCTTTCTTGAGATCGGCTCGGATGATCTCATCCTCCACCTTGGGCAGGAGGATCTCCACCGGCAATCTGCCCTGCTCACCTACCCGTTTCTCGCCATCGAGCATCAGCGAGAGCATCTTCAGCAGGTGCGACTTGCCCGAGCCAAAGAACCCTGAGATCCACACACCGTTGGCGGTGGGGTTGTGCAAGTAGGCGTCGGTGAAGGCACCCAGGCCTTTGCTGACCTCCCGGGTCACGACGTACTCGTCGAGCTCGATCTCGAGGTGGCGCTCGTCGTCGGCCTTGATCACCCCGTCGATCGGGCGATCAACCGGCTTGGCAAACAGCTCGCGGATGGTGGAGGCAGTCATGAGCTCTTGATGTCGAAGTAGTCGAGGTTGGTGGCGCGGTAATGCGGGTTTTCGATCTTGGTGGTGGCACTGGTGCCGAACAGGCGCAGGTAGGAGCCGCCGTCGGCGTCCTGCGAATACTCGCCGGGGAAAAAGATCACCACCGGATGGCGCACCATCGCCGGCTGCAGTGCCTCCAGGATCGTGTGGGTTCGCAGGAACGGGTAAACGCGGCCGGAGCCGGTGATCAGGCTGACTTGGGTGTCATCGCCCAGGTCAGCCATCAGCTTGGGCACCAGGGCCGATGTGGGTTCAGCCACGTTCTGCAGGGTGTCGAATAGATCGCTCTTGCTCCAACTCGCCTCCTCCTGCAGCACCACATCCAGGTATCCCTTGGCCTCCAGCAGCTGCAGCACCAGCTCAAACAGGTCCACCTGCTTCACTCGCAGACCCTGCTTGCGCAGGTGCTGCTCCACCCCCCTCACCACCAACCGCAGCTGATCTTCATCGGCGGGGTTGTAGGTCTGAATGAAAATCGGCACTTCCTTGGCGACGCCACGCATCTCAAGGAACTCCGGCCGCATGAGGATCTCTTGCAGACGCTTGTCGAGGCCGGCGACGCTGCTGCTCATGCCGTCCTCTTGGTGCGGCTTGCTGGCTTACGGCTTGCTGGCTTCGCCGCGGTGGGTTGAATCGCTCGCAGGCTCGGTGGGCTGAGTAGGAAGCCGCCTAACAGAGCTGGATCGTCTTCCGTCACCAGCTGCTGGGCCTGAGCTGTGAGCGAGGAGCTCTGCACCATTCCAAGTGTTCCTCCTTTTCCGGACTTACCGGCGAGTAGCCCCGCTTCGCGGAGCATGTGCAACAGGGTGGAGCGGATCTTCTGCTGCGAGGACGGGGCCACCTTGGCCAGCTCCGGGTGGTGGCGTTCCTGCAGGTCATAGAACGCGACCATTTCGGAGCGGCGTAACACCGGATCCATCCCGACCAGCTTCTTGGCCAGCACCTCCTGCACTAGATCGCAGGCCAGCTGGATCCGCTTGAGCACCGCCAGCCAGGCCATCGCCCTGCGCTCCTCGCTCGTCCCCCTGGCCAGCAGTTCCATTTGGGCAGGCGTGAGGGTCTGCAAGCGCTGCCGCAATTCCGACTCCAGCCTTTTTGCGGTGCTGGCGGATCGGGCTTGGAGGGCGTTGCTCTCCAAGACGGCCGCCTTGGTCTTGCGCCAATCCCCCTCTTGCAGGTGCACTTTGGCGATCACGGCCGCCAGTTCGGGCCTCAGGCTGGCGGCGGTGAAGCTCAGGCAGTAGCGCATGGATCCGACTGCAGCTTCCGCCAACGCCCCCAGCCACCCCCTTTGCCCTGATCCTGGCATCGCCAGGGAAGCCCCCAGGTCCAACAAGCCAATTCCCCCATGCCGTTTCGTGTCAACGCAAGTTATGGGGGCTCAGCGTGTTTTGGTCGGCGTTTCCTGCGAAGCACCAGATTCCTGCAACCAGCAACCATGGCCAGCTTTCGCTGATGTGCTTCACCTCAGCTTCAGGGCCTCCAGCTGAGAGAACGGTTCGTAACCATTCAAGTGGGCAGGGCCAGGCCCTGGGACTCCAGCTGCCCAGCCGCCTCAGGACAAATCAGATCCGCCGCCTGCCGCGCCTCGCTGAGCACCTGAAACAGCACCCTGGGCGATTCCTTGAGCAGCTCGATCCAGTGGCCGAGATAGGCGGCATGACTCTCGATCTCGCTGCCGATCTCCAACCGATCACCCAGCAGCACCGCCCCCAACTCAGCAACAAGTTCCTCGCGGGCATAACGCGCCTTCCCGAAGACACCGCCGAGATCCCGCTTCAGGCGCGACTCATGGCCGGTGGAGTGGACGGCTTCATGGGCCCAGGTGGCGCAGAACGCCGCTGGTGAGTGGAAGCTGGCGCGATCAGGGAGTTGGATCCGATCGATCGCCGGCAGATAGCAGGCTCGATCACCCCCGAAGCTGACCGGCGCCGGCCAGGCACCCAGCACGGCCTCGGCGGCCCCCAGGCGCTCGGGCTCCGGCTTGGACTCCACGCCTTCCGCTGCATTGCGGGCTTCGATCAGGCCAGCCAGTGCTGCTCCCTCAAGATCAGATGCATTGAAGACCGCCACCGGCCGGTAGCTGGCCCAGCTACGCACGTTGACTTCACCGCCAACGCTTGCCTCCTCGCAGCTGTGTAGCTGGGGCCGCAGGATGCAGACCGCCTTGCTGCCCTTCTTGGGGAAGATCCCCAGCTTCCTGGCCTCGGCAAAGCCGCACCAGAACGGCAGGGCCGATCCCCGAACGTGCATCCCAAGTGTGAGCATGATCGGATTGGCGCCGCGGTAGCGATGACCCGAGATCAAGTTGACGTGGTGGCCGCCGCCGCTGCCATCCCATGGCCGGCGCCAGGGAGCTGAACCGGCCTCCATCAACTCGATCAACGAGGCGAGAATCTTTTCCTCAGCCGTGGGACCAGCGAAGGTTTTGTGTGAGCGGGACTTGGACGCGGCCATGAAAGGCAAAGCGCGGGACGCCCGAGTGGTGCCCCGCGCAGGCAAGGGCGGCGACGGCGCCTGTCGCCGAGCCGCTTGCGTCAGCCCTTGCCCGTGGGGCGACCATGAGGAAGCCCGCGCGACCCATCCCCAGGTGAGTCAGTCCCCAATGGCCCTTCTGGTGGTTCACGGGGCACTATCAGCCGAGGAAGGTGCCATCGTTGGAAAGCGAGTAGAAGCTTCCATGGCGATCGCGATCGAACTCAGCGACCACCAGGCCCAGGCGCTCAGCGAGGCTGCCGCTCGGCTCCAGGTACCAGAGGCGGAGTTGGCCGCTGCAGCCGTACGGGATCTGCTGGCTCATCAGTCCGCCGATTTCGATGCTGCCGCGCAACGGGTTCTTGAGAAGAACCAGGTGCTCTATCAACGCCTGGCTTGATGCGTTGGCTGCACTTGGCAGAGGTGCTGGAACTGCACCGTCGCCTGATTCACCAGAGTGGTGGCATGACCGGCCTACGCGATCTGGGCTTGCTGGAGGCCTCTCTGGCCCAGCCTCGCCAAAGCTTTGCCGGTGTTGATCTCTACCCAGGGTTGATCGCGAAAGCAGCAGCTCTGGGCTTTTCGCTGATCCAGAACCACCCCTTCGTGGACGGGAACAAGCGCGTCGGCCATGCCGCCATGGAGACCACCTTGGTGCTCAATGGATTTGAGCTTTCCGCCAGCGTGGATGCTGCCGAGGCGGTTGTGCTGGCCGTCGCCAGTGGTCAACTGAATCGTGAAACCTTCACCCGCTGGGTGATGGCCAACCAACGATCCCTCAACCCCCTGTAAGCAGAGCGATCGTTCGGCTTGCTTGCTTCGAGGACTCAGGCTGAATCCGTGCCTGTGCCGTGGCTATGGGGTGCACCGCCCCGTTCGTCCAGCGCTCAAGAGATCCTGAGCAGATTGCCGCTGCTCCAGCCACCGGTGCGCCGCACCCGTGACGGCACAGGCAGGGTGGTCTTCGTCATCTGCCGATCGAAGCTGCCCCGCGAGGGGGCCATGGCGACGGAAAAGGCAACGCCCGGTGCGCCGACCACCTGCTGGGGCCAGATGCCGGTGCGGGGTTTGGCGTGGACCCGGGCGACCTGAGCCGGGGCCTTCATCGACCTGGCGCTGATCATGGTGGCGGGCATGGCTGGGCTCCTTGTGTTCAGGCTCCATTGCCAGGCCACGGTTGCCGCTGGCAAGGGGTGTTGACGTCTTGTGGCTGCGCTGATGCCTCCGGCCATTCGTGGCTCTGCCAGCCGTGGCTCTGCCAACCGTGAACCGCCGCCACAGGAACCAGCTGGCCCCTGGCGCGTGTCGGCCAGGATCAGTGGCGGCCTGCTGCAGATCAGCAACAACAACGAGTCGCGGGTGATCCGCAAATCTGAGGTGGAGGCCTACCTGCGGAGCGGCAAGGCCTGGTGATTCGAATCCTGTGGAGTTCAAAGCGCCTGTGCGGCGCCTTACGCCGTTGGTGCCCAGTTATCAACATGCAGACCGGGCACTTGGGCAAACTCACGGGTGTTGTTGGTGATCAGCGTGGCCTGCAGGCTCAGGGCATGGGCCGCGATCATCGTGTCGAGTGAACCAATCGGTGTACCCCGGCGTTCCAGCTCCGCACGCAGGTCGCCGTAGGCCCAGGCGGCGCGCTCGTCAAAGGGCAGTATCGTTAGTGGGGCCAGAAACATCTCCAGAGCCTGACGGTTGCGTGCCGAACTACTCTTGGCAACACCAAAGGCCAGCTCGGCAGCTACCACACTGCAGAGGCCAATCTCTCCAAGTCGGTAGTTCTTGAACCGCTCCAGCACAGCGGCTGGTTTGGCATTGATGATGTAAATACAGATGTTGGTATCGAGCAAGATCATGGGCTGATCGCTTCTCGGATCTGCTCTTCGGGTTGCTCGCGCGTGATCACAAACCCCGGCTCAAAGGCTGCCAGCCCCGCCTCCAGGGTTTGCCAGGGGTCATCGATGGGCAGCAGCAGCACGCCGTTGCCGAAATGCTTCACCACCACCTCGTTGCCGCTGAAGCGGTAGTCCTTCGGGAGCCGTACCGCCTGGCTGCGGCCCGATTGGAACAGACGTGCGGTGTCCATCGGATGCCCCTGATCTGGTAATGACCCATGGTAGCTACCACGGCTGGAACTCGACTCACGGCGACAAGGCCAGCTGCGCTCGCCCGATTGCCCTTGCCCGTGGGGCGACCATGAGGAAGCCCGCGCGACACACCCCCACCGTCAGATCGCTCGACCTGCTGGGCCTGGCAACAGAAGTGAGCGGCACGATGACAGGTGGTTGGAGCACGAGACGAGCTGGCGGCCTTGTTGGGTGAGTGCCCGAGGCCGGTCCCGACTGAACCCGGCCCATGGCGAGCCACGGCTGCCATGACCGGTGGCCTAGTTCAGATCAGCAACAACCACGAGTCGCGGGTGATCCGCAAGGCGGAACTGGAGAGCTACCTACGCAAGGGCAAAGCCTGGTGAGGGGCATGGCCCCGAGGGACAGAGCCCCAAAAGGGCTGGCGCGTGGCAGCCCCTGATCGCCTCAGGCGGCGGCTGCCTCAGTGGCAGGAGCGCGATCACGAACGGCCTCCAGCTGGCACCTCTCCAGAAATTCCTGCTTCGCCAGGAGGCAATCATCGATCTCCTTGATGCGGGAGAGGAACTCCTCCATCGCAGGGATCAACTCTTCTTCCAGCAGGGTGATCTCCTCTTCTCCATAGGGCTGATCGCTGATCCAGGAGCGCTGGATCGGGTTGCATTGCTGAGAGCGCAGGATCTGCAGCAGGTGCAGGTGGCACTGCTCGATCACGGCGACGGGATCCTTGCGGGTGATCGCATCGAGATAGCAGGACATGGCAGGTAGCGCCTCGGGGGCGCTGTGACGGGACGCCCGCCAGTCCGTCGGGAAGGCAAGGGGCGGCCACCGCGCAGCGGCCAGGCCGCCTCGCGCAGCCCTTGCCCCCGGCGGAGACTGCGGCAACCCGGCACAGCCTCCCCAGCAAGGGGTCGCTCCGAGCAGCGACCCCAACGGACTCAGCTGCTCTTCTGGGGCTCCTCGCCATCGGCGAACGCCTCCTCGAACAGAGAAGCCGGGAGTTCGATGAAATCTGGCTGGCTGGTGGCATCCGTGAGCTGGGCCAGCTTGCGCTCCAGCTCCTTGCAGCGGAGCTCCAGCTCGCTGATGCGGTGATCCTGCTCCCTGACATGGGTGATCAGCACCCTCAGCAGGTGGAAGGCACCCAGGGGCAGGGCATCGAGATCAGAGCCGCAGCTTTGCAGCAGATCGAGCAGCTCATCGGATCGGAAGGTGTTGCGGGGCATGGGAAGCCAGGCGCAGGACCCCATGGACCATCCCGGCGTGGGCCAGGGCGGCGAGGCACGAGCCGCTTGCGCAGCCCTTGCCCCGCCGGGAACCATGGGAGGGCCTGCGCGGCGTACCCCCAGGCGTTTAGCTCCCCGAACTGCTCCCCGAATTTGGCTCGGCAGCTCCCCGAATTTGGAAGACATGCTCCCCGAATCTGCCGCTGTGATGGCTGCTGGGCCAGCCGCAGCTGGCCCGCTGGCCTCGGGCCTTTAGGCCAGCTCACAGCGCAGGGTGGCCAGGCCGGCCTTCTCCCGGCGATGGGCGCTCATCGGACTGATGCCCAGCTCGGCCGCCACTTGGCGGAGGGAGCGGCCCTGGAGGATGTGGAGCCGGATCACCGCGGCCTGAGCGGCGGGCAGCTGATCGAGCAGCGCCTCGATTTCTGCGGAGGTGGGCTCATCCTCCTGGGGGGCTGAATCGGGGGACTCGATGAGATCGAGGGCGCTTCTGAAAGCGCCTGCTGCGGTGACATCCAGGCTGTGGTGCCCCCAGGGGTGGATGCCCTTCTCGTGCTCCCTGCGGGAGACGCGGACCAGGCGGCCGTGATCGCGGAGGTGATGGAGCAAGGCGCCTTTGATGCAGCGGCTCAGGTAGGCGGGGGCTGTGATCGATTCAGTGATCTGGCAGCAGGAGAGCCAAAGCTGCATGTGGGCCCCCTGCCGATCGTGCGAAGTCCGGCATGGCCCTACGGAGCTGGCGGCCTGTTGCTGTCGCTCAAGGCCTTGCCGCCGAGCAAGGCCAGCAGCGTGTTGAGTGCGACGCCGAAGGCGGTGTGGACGGCGTTGTCAAGGCGGGTACACAGCCCCCCCTGGGGCACCAGTTGTTGAGCGCCGCGCCAGGCGCAGACACCGGCGCCAAAGGAGTAGAGCGAGACCTCAGCGATCAGCACCACGGCGACCAGACGCAGCAGGAAGCGCTCGCGGTTGAACGGCCGCTGCTCCACTTGCTCAGGGCTCCTGGAAGACGCCGACATAGACCGTGCCCTTCTCGTAGAGCGGCAGCACCTTGTCACGCAGGTCGACGTTCTGCAGGCGGATGCAGCCGAGCGTCGGCAGCAGAGGCTGATTCGCGGCCCAGGCTCCGGGCCAACCGCAACCGGAGCCGCCGCCATGGAGCATGATCCCGGCGCGCCCGACCTTCACCTCCTGGTTTTCCAGCTCCACCAGATCGAAGCTGTACCAGCCGTAGGACATGGCGGTATCGCTGCAGGGGGGGTTGTGGTTGTGCTCGTAATCCGGGTAGACGGTGCTGAGCTTGTAGAGCCCAGGCGGGGTGTCGGTGCTGGTGTGTTTCCAGTCGTTGTCGGCACCCTGACCCCGCGCCAGACAGGGGACCTTCCACAGGAACGTGCCGGAGTGATCAAACGCCTCCAGGTCCTCGTCGCGGTCGTTGACGAGCAGGTAGGAATCGCCCTGTTTGACCGGTGCGGCGATCTTCGGGCCCACCAGGCCTGCTTCTTCTGAACCGCGTGGATCAAGGCCTCCGGTGGGAGCTGGGGGAGCCGGTGGAGCCGGTGGTTTCTCGCTGAACTTGAGGGCCCAGACGGCTTGCTCGTCGAGCACGACCTCGCTGCCTGGGAGATCTGCAATGGCGGAGTGGAGGAGCCAGACGCCGGAGACCTGTTGGGGTTCCCCCTTGAAGGCTTCCCAGCGGTCCTGGAACCGCTCGGGGGTCATGGTGCTGGACATGGCGGCAAGGGGCTCTCAGCTCCAACCCATTGCCATGTGCGATAGCGGTACGCTTTGACGTACGTGCCTGACGCTCTGCTCTGGTGGCCAGCATTTCCGCGACAGAAGCTCGCAAGCGGTTGTATGCCCTGATCGACGAGGTCGGCGACTCCCATGAGCCGGTGCAGATCACCGGCAAGCGCGGCAATGCCGTGCTGCTCTCGGAGGCCGACTGGAATGCCATCCAGGAGACCCTGCACCTGGTTTCAATCCCGGGGATGCGCGAGTCGATCCTCGATGGCTTGGCCACACCGGCAGAAGATCTCAGCGATCAGCCCGGCTGGTGAGCTGGAGCGTTCGCTTCACCAGGCAGGCGCAGAAGGACGCCCGCAAGCTCGCTGCCGCCTCACCTGCCTTGAAGGCCAAGGCCGAGCAGCTGCTGCAACTCCTAGCAGAGGATCCCTTCCGGCAGCCACCGCCCTATGAGGCGCTGGTGGGTGATCTGCGCGGAGCCTTCTCCCGTCGGCTCAACATCCAGCACCGGCTCGTCTACGAGGTGCTCCGCGAGGAAAGGATCGTGAAGGTGCTGAGGCTGTGGACGCACTACGAATAAGCCCGGCCGCAGCCGGGCCGGAGCTGCGCTCAATAGGGCAGCTGCTCCAGCTCCATCCAGGCCGGGAAGCTGGCGGGCGTGAGCAGCTGGCGCTCAAAGAGGATCTGCTCGGCGAGATCCGCGAGCCGGGGCAGTGGCACCAGGGCCGTGCGGCAGCAGAAGCTCAGGCGATCCAGCGAATCGGAGCTGTGGCGCTCCAGAGCGGAGCGGCGGAAGGAAGAAGCCATTGGGGCGTTGAGAAGGACGCCATGGGAGCGCGGGGTGGGGTCAAGGGCGGCACCGCCGCTTGCGTCAGCCCTTGAGGCCACCCCGCACCATGCAGCGGCCTGCGCAACGCCAACCCACCAACCAACGAACAGTGGCGTCAGGGATTGAACCGGCCAGTGGCCGGCCCGCCGCCATCAGCGGCGCGAGAGCTCTTGCATGCCCACCTTTTGCTGCGCCATCCAGGCACCGACCGGATACTTGATCCGATCGGCAGCTATCTGAGCCTCGATCTTTGGCTTGAGCAGATCGGCGGCTGCCTTGCGCTCGGCCAACACCCGCAGGCGGATGGCGAGCTTGCCGGCCTGATCGGCCGCTCGATACTCCACAAGCAGCGGATGGCAGATGCTGCCAGCGAAGGCTTGATCCACCGGGCAGAGAAGCGGGCTGAGTGGCTGGGCTTCATCCCGCAGCCAACGGAGCGCATTGCGGCCCTCCCACTCGGTGAGCGGCCGCATCGCAAAGGGCTCGTGACAGGCGGACTCTCCAGGCCAGCGCGCTCCCATGCGCAGGCCGATGGCGCGGCCGTGGATGACGGGCTGATCCAGGAACGGCCAACGCAGGGAATCGAGCTGGCGCCTTTTGGCCCATTGGCCGCCATGGGCCAGTTCAACCGGCCCGACGCGGGTGAACTCGATGGCCTTGGCCGGGCAATCGATCATCCAGCTCAGCGTGGCCAGATCAAGCTCTGGGGTGGGCGCGATCACGAGCCGGAGCCGCGAGAAGGAGAAGCTCGGGCGCTCCTCGCGGGAGATCAGCAGCAGATGGATGGACATGCCAGGCAGGGCGATGGACCCGCAGACCCACCACGGCGAGGGCAAGGGCGGCGTAGCCGCTTGCGTAGCCCTTGCGCCGCTGTGGACACTGCGGATCCCCTGAGCCCCAACCTTTTTGCCGTTAAAGTGTGTACACAATCAGCAGGATCCAGTGATGGCGAGCCGCGTCGGCATCCGGGAGCTCAGGGCACAGCTCTCCTCTCATCTGGAAACCTCGACGCCGATCGAGGTGACCCGCCACGGCCGCACGATCGGCCTCTACGTTCCACTGCCGCAGCACCCTGATCTCAGCGAACGGGAGCAGCTGATCGAGGCCAGCCGTCAGATGCAGGCTGAGCTTCTGCGCCTCGGCCTCTCGGAAGAAGACATTGCCACTGACTTCAAGGGCTGGCGTCAGCACCAGACCCGGGGTGCCAGGAACAAGGCGTGAGCAAAGAGCGCAAGCGCCTGGTTCTCGACGCCAACATCTTGATCCGAGGCGTTTTCGGCGTCCGCGTCAGTGCTCTGATCGCCGAGTACGCCGATCGTGTCGACTTCTTTGTCGCCCAGGCCAACACGGAGGAAGCCGCCCACTACATCGCTGAGTTGAGCGAGAAGCGGAAGCTGAACCCTGAGATCACCAACGAGGCGTTTCTGCGCTTGATGCGAATCGTCCAGGTCGTGGATGACTCAGCTCTCGAATCCGCGCAGCAGGAGGCCGAGGCAAGGATCCGTGATCCGAGCGATTGGCCGGCACTGGCTCTGGCCATTCAGCTGGAATGTCCCATCTGGAGCGAGGACCAGGACTTTTTCGGCACAGGAGTGGCCACCTGGGTGACCGCGACCGTCGAAGTGTTCCTCCGCGACTGACTCACCAACCCCCGTGCTCGCCCATGGCAATAGGTGGTGACGTTGCTGGGGTCAGGCCCCGGGAGTGACCATGGGCCTCACGTTGATCGAGGCGATGAAGCACGAAACCCGAGTCGACAGGCTCGCGGTTGCCAAGACCTTCACGGAAGGTCAGCTGCTTCGTCGTTTGCCGTTCCGCAATCTCTCGGGCGGCGCCCTGCAGTTCGCCAAGGAAAAGAAATTGCCCCGCGTCGGCTTTCGTGCCGTGAACGAGGGCTACCGCCGTGATTACGGCGCGGTGGCGCAGGAGAGCGAGTTCGTTCACCTCTTTGGTGGTGATCTCGATGTGGACCGCTCGATCGTTGACCTCAACGGCCCCGAGGCCCGTGCTTCTCAGACCGAGCAGAAGGTGCGCTCGATGCGGCTCACCCTGGAGGCGGCGATCATCAATGGTGACGCCACCTTTGATCCGCGGGCGTTCAACGGCCTGAGCAAGCGGCTGGTCCCTGGCGGGGCCCAGACCGTCGACAACATCAGCGGCACCGTCAAGCTCACCAAGCTGGAGGCGCTGGTCGATTCGGTCAACGCCCTGGGCGGCGAGAAGGTGATCCTCACCAGCAAGGCCGGCCGGCGCCAGATCAGCCATGCCTCGCGTGAGGCGGGCGGCGATCTGTATCAGGTGATCGACGGCCGCCACTGGTTCGAGGACACCGAGATCCTGGTCGTGGATCAGGACGCCCAGGGCCATGAAGTGCTGGGCTTTGGCGAGGCGGCGAACACCACTTCGATCTACTGCGTGGCGCTTGGCGATGAGCTGATGACCGGCATCCAGGGGCCGTTCGAGGGCCGCTACGGGATCTCGGTGCGGGACTTCGGCGAAGTACAGGACGCCCCGGTGTTCCGCACCCGCGTCGATTGGTACGTGGGCTACGCGGTGGTTCACGACAAGGCGATCGGTCGCCTGTACAACGTCGGCCCCGCTGTGGCCTGAGGGCCATAGGCCCCAGGGCCATAGGCCCAGAAGGCCACACCCCTGATCTCTTCATCTCTAGAGGACACGACCATGGCCCAACAGGGCAACAAACTGATCGACGCCGCCACCACCTTGGTTGGCTGGGTCAACTACAACGCCACCGATCCGTTTGAGCGCACCCGCGTCAGCGCTGAGGTGGTGCGGCTGACCACGCCGCTCGATGCCGCCGGAGCGTTCACGCTGCTGGCCAGCCACCCCGGTGCTGCGGTTGCGGTGACGGTGGTGCTCCAACTGGCGCCGCTGCTCAAGGACGGCACCGTCGGCACCTGGGTGACGGCGGCCACCGTGGCGATCCCCGCCGCCGGTGGTCAGGTGGAGGCCCCGATCGCGGGCGGCAGTTTGGCGGTGGCACCTGCTGATGCCGCCAACGTGGAACTGCCGGCCTTCTTCTACGCCAAGGCCACGTTGACGCCGTCGACCCCGAACGGCGCCCACGTCAGCCTCACCTACTGAGGCGGCCATGAGCGACCTCGATAAAGACAAGCCTGACAAGCCAGGCAAGCCGGTGATCAAGCCGACCAAGCCAGGGCGGCCCTGGGCGCCGCCGCAGCCGGAGGTGGAGGGCACGGATCCAACGGTTCCGACCGCACCGACACCAGATGCTCCCCCAGAGGAGCCGACCGACCCCACCACCCCCAGCGATCCGACCGTGCCCCTTGAACTGACAGACACCGATCCAGTGCTGGAACTGCCGCCCGAGGGGATGCTGCGCATCTCCAAATCGGGCCGACACGATCAGTTCGTGTACCCAGTCCATTCCGACCGCTGGGCGGCGGAAGGCTGGAAGGTGCATCCGCCGGTGAACGTCGATCCGAGCGCGGGCGTTGAGGATCGTGCTGAGCCTGAGGTGCCCGAGCTGCCTGTGGATCCTGTTGTGCCTGAGGTGCCTGAGCTGCCACCAGTGGAGACACTTCCGGGAGCACTCCCGGATGCAGTCGAACCTGTTGTGCCTGAGGTGCCGCCTGCCGATGCGACTGATTTCGCGTCGATGACGAAGGCTCAGATCGTTGCGGAGGTCGAGGCCACCTATGGCGTCGCCCTGGACCCCTCTCAGACCAAGAGCGAGCTGGTGGAGCAGGCCGAGACGCTGGCGACCGAGCCGACGCCCCAGCCAGTCCCTGGCCTCGATGCTCCGAGCACAGAACTCGACACGTCGATTCCCGCTGACCTGTTGGGCTGATCCCTGCCAGCTGGCAAAGGGAGATAGCGCCAACCTCCCGCGAGGAACCGCCTGCTCATGCCTTACCCCTTGCCTCCCATCGATGAGAGCGGCCGGGTGCGGCTGCTTCCTCCGTACGGCTGCCCGGGTAAAGAGGAGTGGGTCTTGCACCACGAGGCCGACCGATGGCTGCAGCTGGGCTTTCGGGTGGGGACGGTGCCAGCCCAGGCGCTGGAGTTGTTCTGGATGCCCTCTGATCGGCTCTGGAGTGATCCGATAGCTGTAGCGCCGATCACGCTCTCGATCGATCCGTTGATCAAGGCGCCCCAGCCGATCCAGGTGGACTGGGGCGATGGAAGCATCGAGACGATCGGCTGGGATGCCCTCTCGCGGGAGGTGCCGATGCCGCGGCATGTGTACCTCGATCGGGTGGATCTGACGGTGACGGTGTCGATCGGCCTGACGGTGGCCAGCTTGCCTGTGGCGCTGCTGGGTTGCCCGGTTCCGCCGAGCGTGGTGCAGCAGGGGCTCTCCGGCGGTGGCGATGGAAGCGGCGGCCTGGCCGGTGTGGAGCCCCTTGTGCCGGGCGATGGCCTCGATGGGCGCGCCTACAACGGCTCCACCACGGAGCTGTGGCGGCTGCGCCTGCACCCGGACGGTGGCTTGGCGCTGCTGCCGAGCCCGGTGGATGGCAAGCCTGCGCTGGCGGTGATGTACGGCAGCGGCGCCGCCAGTCGCGGCACCCGCTGGTATTCCGGTGATGGGCCGCCCGTGAGCGCGGCGCTGAATCCGCCGCCTGCTCCGGGCGATCTCTACCTCAATCGCCTGAATGGCCAGGTGTACGAGCTGATGCCGGGCGCCTAGGGATTGCTGGGCAATGGCAATAGGGGTCGTAGAGCCAGGAGCACATGGGCTGGGACTCCACCGGCGATTCGATCAAGGGACCGGCAGGTGCTGGCGGGGCCGTTGGCCCTGCTGGTGCTGATGGTGCGCCCGGCGCCCAGGGCCCCCAGGGGATCCAGGGTGAGCCGAGCGGCCCGGGTCAGCCGATCTTCATTCAGGCAGCCCAGCCAACTTTCGGCGAACTGAGCGGCGCCACTCGCTACGAGTGGTGGCAGCTGCTGGGCCCTGATCTCACCTGCTGGATCGAGGACGGAACCTGATGCTGCGCAACGCCTTCTCCAATCTGGTCTCCGAGGGACTGGCCCTGCGCCTCAATCAGGTCGCCTCTGTGCTGGCCGACCTGTCGATGACCTTCGACACGGCGGGCGCCAAGCTCCGCGTCTCGCTCACCGGTGAAACGCTCCCGACCGTGACGACAGTGGGCACGGTGTCGGCGGTGACGACCGTTGCGACGGTGACGACCTGCTCGACGGTGACGACCGTGGGCGCGGTCACGAACCTGGCCTCGATCGGTGGTGTGAACGCCGCCGGGATGGTGCTCGAGAGCATGGAGACCAGCTGGTCTACGTCCATCCGGGGGCGGATCACATGAACCCGAGCGCCCAACTCTTTCCGCCCCTCTGAGCGACCGCGATGCCCACCACGCTTGCCTTCAAGGACATCCTCGATCTGCCCAAGTGGCGGCCGCTGGCTCCTGCGCCTGCGGCATCAGCGGCCGGGAGTTCGCTGGCCTTCGACATGCGCGGCGGCGGCAAGGCGCACCCGCTCCACTACCTGCTGAGCAATGCCACCACGTTCTCGGCCTACAGCCCGCAGAACGATGAATGGATCGGGCTGAGCAGCCCGGCGCTGGCAGGCGCCTTCGGGGCGGGAGCGAGCTCGATTGTTCACCCCACCAGGGGCCCCGCGGCAGCCTCGCGGCTGGCAATACCACCACCTCTGTGGTGCTCTCCACGGCGCTTCCTGCCGCCGTGGCCGTCAACCAGCTCGCCAACCGTGGTGATGGGGTGGGTTTCACCCTGCGGGTGATCGGCAGTGCCGCCGGTGGTTCTGGCAAGACGGAAGAACGGCTGATCGTGGCCAACACGGCTGGCACCACTCCGACCCTCACGCTCGATGCGGCGCTGACCTTCACGCCGGCGGTGGGTGACACCTACGAGATCCTTTCGGGGCGGGTGTTCCTGCTCTCGGCGGGCACCCTGGCGGCCGGGATCTGGAAGCACTACGACATCGCCACGAACAGCTACAGCGGCAACCTGGCCACCACCAACCTGCCGGCGACGATCGGCAGTGACTCGTCGCTGGTGGCCCTGAGCGAGGGCTACGTCCCGAACGATCTCCTACCCGGCGCCGGTTTCCTGGGAGTGCTGAGCGCCACAACGGGCGCGACGAGCACCACGATCGTGCAGGGCACCGCGTCGGTCCCGGCGCTGCTGCTCAACGAGTACCGCAACTTCCAGATCCGGATTACGGAGGACACCGCCACGCCGACGGCGGTGGGCCAACGGCGCCGGATTGCGTCTCACACGGCCGGCGGCTCGCCCATCTGGACCGTGGCGACGGCCTGGACGGTGACGCCATCGGCCACCGCCAAGTTCGTGGTCGAGAACGACGACGACAAGATCCTGCTGTTCACGAACCAGACCAGCGTCTTCACCTACAACATCACCGCCAACAGCTGGGACACGTCCAGCTTTGCGGCGGCGGCTGTCGCTGGTGGTGCTGGGATCTTCTGTGAGCACAGCTTCGGGATTGGCCGTGATCCCTCCGGCAATGCACGCCACAGCTTCATCTACCGGATCCGTGGTGGTGCTGCGAACATCATCGACCTGTTTGATCTGGCCGGCGGCGCCACCGGGGTGTGGTCGGCGGATATCGCCTACGGCAACAAGGGGCTGACGACCTTCACCACGGGCACCTGCGGTGCCCATGACCCACTGGCGAATGGCGGGCGCTATCTCTACCTGAGCATCAACGGCACCCAGCGGTTTGCGCGCTTTGACTTGCGCAACCGGGTGCTGGAGCCCTGGACCTACCTGCGCTATCCCCAGGGCGCCGCATTGGTGGGCGCCAAGTTGGCGATGAGCTTTTTCGTGGATGGGTCCACCAAGCTGCCGTTCCTCCATGCCTTGATCAACACAGGCACGCTGCTGTTCTCGATTGCCGCTCAGCGGTGAGCACGTCAGTGGCAATAGCTGGTGACGTGATGCGGCCTGGCTTCGATGCCCTGGAATAACACCGGCTCCCTGCTGGGTCCGCAGGGTTCCCCTGGACCGACCGGCACGGCGGGCGCACCCGGGTCAGCCGGCCCGCAAGGTCCAGCCGGCCCGCAGGGCACCGCCGGCACAGCAGGTACAGCTGGCAGCACTGGCCCGCAAGGTCCGGCTGGCACGGCTGGAGCTCCTGGAGCAGCCGGTCCGACTGGCCCGCAAGGCGCGGCCGGCACCGGCATCAACCTCAAGGGCTCGGTCGCCACCTACTCGGCGCTGCCGACCTCGAACCGGCAGCAGGGTGACGCCTACATCGTTCAAGACGAGGGCGACACGCTCTATTCCTGGAACGCCGCTGGCAGCAACTGGGTCAACGCAGGTCAGATCCAAGGCCCGGCCGGTCCGACGGGCCCCGCTGGAACAGCAGGTGCCCAAGGTCCGGCTGGCGCCGCTGGCCCCCAGGGCCCGGCTGGTACGGCTGGATCGGCTGGCATCCAGGGCCCTGCTGGCGTGGCTGGCACCACTGGCGCGGTGGGCTCCCGCGGCACGGGCTGGTTTGTGGGATCCGGGCCGCCACCGGCCAACATCCCCGGCCAGATCGACGGGGACATGTACCTCGACAACGTGTCGGGCACCGTCTACAAGCTGACGGTGAGTGCTGGCACTCCGGTTGGCAGCCTGCCGGCGATCGGTTCTGCCTATGAGGGGGGCTACTACGGCGGGCTGATCTCGGCTACGGCGAATGGGGTGGCCACCCATGCGCTGATCATTTCGCCCAAGTCCACGGGTCAGGCCCTGAAGGTGCTCAAGACCGCCAATACGGCCACGGCCGGGGCCACGAGCACGTTCGATGGGCTGGCCAACAGCAACGCCGCCAACGATGCGGGCCACCCCGCTGCCCAGTGGGCGCGGGCGCTCACGATCGGCGGCTACAGCGACTGGTATGTGCCGGCGCTCTACGAGCTGGAGATCCTGTACCGGAGGTTCAAGCCCGACAACACCGATGGCAGCACTCCGGGCTATGGCGCCAACCCCTACGCGGTGCCGGTGACCACGGCGAACTACAGCCTGTCGATCCCGGCCCAAACCGTGGTGACGGGCTTCTCCATTGGTGGTGCTCAGGCGTTCTTCGAGGGGAACATGTGGACCTCGACTGAGGATCAGGCCACCACGGCGATCTGCCAGGACTGGTATTACGGCTCGTGGGGGCCCATCAGCAAGAGCTTCAGCCAGACCACTCGCGCCATCCGCAAAATCCCTGTGGTGCCCTGATGGGCTGGGTTCCCCGGATCGACACGCCTCGGCGCGTGGAGGAGCAGCGGGTCACGGCGACTGTCACGGCGCCGTCGGTGCTGGATCTGACCTTCGTGGAGCTGGGCACTGATGGCCGCTTCCTGGCGGTCGGTTGTGACATCGCCGCCTGGATCACCTTTTATGCGAGCGCGCAGGCGCGGAACGCTGATACGGCGCGGCCGATCGTGGAGGATCCGCCGCTCTCAAGCGGAGTGCTGCTGGATCTGAGCTTCGATGGCGTGATCCCGTGGCTGTGGCCTGCACCGGGCTCGACCTATTCCAATGGCGAGACGCCGCTCAAGGCGCGGCTCTTCGCTCGGGTGCGCACTGCGCTGAACGTGGCCCATGCGGCGACGGTGACGGTGCGGGCCCTGGTCGAGCACGACACGGTGCCGTCCTGATGGCGGCAACGATCCGCGATCTCTCACGCCGCGGTGACGAGCCAAACGCCTTGGGTGCGCTGAGCGCGATGGCGGCGCAGGTGGACATGGAGCTGGCCACCTGGATCAGTGCGGCCAACTCTCAGAACCTGGCTCAGCTGCTGACCCTGAGCACCAACAGCGCGGCAGCGCCCGGTTTCCTCGGTTGGACGATCAAGGCACGGCTCACCGCTCAGAACCTCGGCTCGCCGGTGGAGCTGATGAGCCAGTGGGTGATGAACACCTCCACGGCGGCGGTGAACGCCCATGCGGGCCTGGCTGCGGGCCACGCGCCCGCTGGCGGCTTGGGTAACCACGGGTTGCTCTCCGGTGGTCGGGGCACGACGAACACAGCGGGCACGGTGACGTTGCCGATGCCGATTGGTGCGGCGACGGCCTGGAGCCTGACACCGGGCCAGGAGTTTTTCGCTTTTGGCCTCACTCAGCACGCCTTTACTAACCGCCAGGCCTTGCCGCTGCTGATCGCCAAGGACGTCACCACTGGTGACTGGCACCTCTCGAACACCGACATGGCCGCTGTGATCAACACGGCGGCCTGGAGCCGCAACCTGCCGCAGGTGCTGCTGTCTGGGGGTTTCCGCAATGACTGGACGGCCAGCGGTCCTCCGTTCCTGCTCGCCCGGCCGGCGCAGTGGCTCCCGATCACACCCGGCGTGGCCTTTGCAACGCCACTGCCGCCGGTGCAGTGGTGGGATCCGGTGGTGTTGCCACAGGACCTGGCGACCTACAACCGCACCTTCGTCACGCTCGGTTATTTCAAGGCGGCTGACGGCAGCGAATGGCTGCAGCTCGGCCCCTCGCGCCTGGCGGTGCGGGTCGTTAATCCCACCACCTGATTCCAGCGCAGTTCTTCCCTATGGCCCTTGCCACTTCAGCCCAACAGTGGGCCTCCTGGAACTGGACCAGCAAGGCAGTCGGCAGCCCTGGCCTGCGGCTGAGCGAGGCCTTCTCGGCGTTCGCGGCGGTGGTGAACGCCACGCCGGCCAATGCTGCTCTGCAGTTGCAGGTCGTCAAGGATCACAATTCCGCGTCGGGAGTAACGAACTTCGGGTATGTGTGGCGCCTCGGCCATCCGGTTAATCCGGTGCTCTTGAGCTTCTACAACACCAGCAAAGTCCAGGGCTACAACGCATCTTCGAGCACGGCTCTGTTGCGGCTGGGCCTGGAGAGCGCCTACACCATCGACAGCAGCAACGGCGGCTACGGCACGTTCGCTTCCACTTTGCACAGCGTCAGTGCTGGTCTGTCTCATTACGCGGCGGATGGATCGCCGGCGATTGATTACGGCGCGATGTTGCTGGTGCTGATGGACACGGCACCTGGCCGTGAGTTTTTCTGCTACTCGATTGCACCGATCGGCGCGGACACCTACACGCAGAACCACACGATGGTTCTGTTCAGGTCGCCGGCAACATCAGGCTGGAATGTGTTCTTCAACCGCTCCAATGCCTATGTCGGCATGTTCTATTCGCAGAACAGCTACATCTGGAACAACAACACGTTGGTGTCATGTTCTGTGATGCCGTATGCGCTCGGTGGTGTTCAGCAGCTGAGTCAAGGCTATGGGTTGTATGCGAACCCCACCAGCGGTCTGTTCCAGCCGGGGACGATTCAGCCCCGGGTGGTGCTGCCCGATTGCTTGTGGTTGGGGGACAACCAGCTCAGCAGCCCGCGCCGCCTGGGCCGGGTCAGCAGTCCGGCCGGCGGCGGCACCTTCTATCAGCTGGCGGCGGCCTATGGCGGTGCCACTGATCTGTGGTTCCTGCAGCCAACGGGGACGCCTGCGGCGTTGGCGCTCTGGAGCACCGTCGGCTCACTGCCGTGGGAAACGGTGCCGGATCGCCTGAGCTTCTGCCCGCTGGCGCCGCTGCAGGCCCTTGGGATGGGTCCGGCCGCTGCGCCGGACTTCCTGACCGACTGGAGCATGTCGGCGCTCGGCGCCGCTGGGGTGCGCCAGCACCCGTTCTATGCCAAGCAACTGCAGGGCAGCGGCGGGGGCGGTGGTGGCAGCAGGCCCAGCAGCGGGGTGCTGTGGCCGAGGGGGACGTCGTGATCTCCTACGGGTGCTGACGATCCGACTGCAGCGAAGCCCCAGGAGCCGTGTTGATCGGCAGTGACTTCCGGCTGGACCGCACCACCCAGGTCTGCCTCAGCCAGCACCTCCGCCATTGGGACCAATGCAGCACCTGGGGATCGGAGCAGCCAGCTGGCAGATCTCAGTGCCCAAGCAGGTCCAGCTGTTCGTCGGCCCTGCGCAGAATCTCAATGGATTCCACCGCCACAAGACTGGGCTGCTTGTCGGCAGCCGCCTCATAGCTGCCGCTGACCCGGACGGTGCAATCAAGAATCTCCTTGACTTTTGTCTTATACCGCTCGTCGTACATGCAACGGATGCCGCGCAGATACCGGGCGCCGCGGATCTCAAAGCGAAAGGCATCCAGATCGATTTCCCGCACCACACCCTCAAAGGAATCGGTGCCACTGGAGCGCTTCCAGGACGGTTCGTTCAAGCTTTTCCTCAAGATCTCCCGGCTCTTCTTGGTCAGCGCAGTGGGTGCCAGCTCGTCTTCTCCTGGGCAACTCAGGTACAAATTGGTGATGCCTTTGTTCTTGGAGGATGGGGCCAGCTTGTGGGCAGCCAGCATGATCGTGTCTCGTACGGCAGGATCAGGAAACAGGGAATAAACCTCTTCACTGACACCGTCATCCTCGATCAGCCTTGGGATGATGGGAAGGCTGCGGACAGCGTCACGCACGGCTTGGTAAAGCCCGTCGGTGACGCCTTCGAGAACCAACTGCCCCTGGGAGTCCAGTTCCCCAGGGCGCGGCACCCGCATCCCCACCACCAGGCTTCCGTAGGCCAACCCGGACAGGTTGGGATCGAGATGCTCAGGCCAACGCACCTTCTTCTCTTCCAGCCCTGCGATCGATTTGGCGATGTGCTGAATCTGCGTGCGCAGCTTGGAGAAGGCTCCGGTGACCAGCGAAACCGGCGGCTCGTGATTGAGAACCCCTGGCCCCGTAAAGCGAGCGACCAAATCCGAATGATCCGCCAGGAAGGCAATGGGGAAATCATCCCGATAGAGCTTCGCGAGCAGCTCGAAATAGGGAGAGCTGATTTCATCGGGATCTTTGCCCATGCGCACGGCTAGCTCACGCGCCGCCAGTAACTCCTGGTGGATGATGCGGGCCTTGCCCTCAGTCGCGTCGATCCAGCCGCCCATCACCGCAACCTCAACAGACCTTTTTTGTGGTCGTGATACAGATTCATGGCGATTGCCTCCCTGGGATCCAAAGAGCTGAAGTAAGCAACAAGGTCTGCCCCCGATCGCTGCAGCGCTGTTTTCAGGTCGATCCGATAACGCAGCAGGATGTCAGGGCATCGTTGGCAAAGCTCAAGTGCCTGCATCTTTTGCTGATCAGGAAATTCCTGCAGCTCCATGACGAGGTTGATGTCGGCTGGGTTCTCCTCCGAGGTCACATAACTGCCGTCCAGCACCACGGGAGGAAGCACAGAAAAGCGAGGTGACAGTTCCTCCGTGATGAATTCCCTCAGCAGCGAGGTCAGCTGACGCCGTTGGGCATTCCAAGCAAGGGCGGCCTCCACTTCCTGCATCGTGCATCCATGAACTCCACCTGGAAGCAGGCCATACCGATCAAAACCTGGGACGGGCATGCGCTACCTGCTGGCTGCAGCAGGTAGGCGGGTGGCGTTGCCTCCCATGCCTGCGCAAGGATCGCTGCCCAAGGCAGTGCCGGCGGTGTGGCTGGGCATTGGCTGAAAGGATTACCCGGTTTATACCGAGCCTCCCTGGCAAGCGGAACAGGCCGACAGGGTTTGCAGATGCCCCTGGCAGCGTCAGCCGTGACATGGAGGTAGGGCCGCTCGTCGATCGACATCTTGAGCCGAACAGCTTGCGCTATCTGCCGGGGAGGAAGAACCGCCATCACCGATCAGTTGCCCACGCCTGCACTGGCTCGACTCCGGCTCGACCGAAGACCGTCCGAGGAGCCGCCACTTCTTCGGTTGTCACACGCGCCTTATTGAGAACGATGAGAACCGTTGCGCTGCAGTGCCTTTGCGCGGTGTTACTGGAATGAGGTTGCGCCGGTTCTCGGGATGCCCAGCCAGACGGGCTCTCACAACCAGATCACAAGGGGGCGATCCTACGGACAACCACCAAATCTGGCAATCGCTGAGGGCCCTTACACCACTCCTGGTGTTTGCCGCCCGTCTTGGCCCAGAAGCCGGTGCTAGACCTTGAACTCCGCACGGGACGGCCCTTCTACGCAAGAAGGGCCCAGGGAATCTGACCTCCCTGAGCCTCCCCTTGCGGGCCACTCCACATGTTCTGGAGCCTTTTCATGCTGAATCATTCCCGGCAGTCACCGGAGCCCGATCCGTACAACTCAACAACCGCCCACCCATGGCGGGGGACTGCGCCTGCTTTGCTCATCCGCTCCCGCCAGGTGACATCGATGGAGATGTCTAGGGCGAGAACGGCAGTCGATCGCGTGTGAGCGGAGAGCTGAACGATGACGACGGATCAACCGACGCGAGCCCTGCTCCACAAGGTGGTAACGACAGCGGAAGGGCCCTTTGGCACCTCCTATACCGTTGCCTACTTCGAAGATCGTGAGGGCGACAAGCTCCTGGCGTTCGCGACCTCCGACCACTTCGGGGACCTGGATCTTCTCCCATTGATGACAGGCCAAGAGCTCGCTCTGGCACCTGGGAGCGCTTGTCTCGAGGTGCTGCCGCTAAAGGTCCAGAGCGAGGAAGTTCAGCATCAGGTTGCTGAGCAACGTTCCCTGCTCTTGCTGCAACAGTTCATGCGGACTGGGCACTGACCCACTCGGGCGTAATTGGGTGCAATGAAGGTGCCCACAAGTAGCACAGCCGCTTCTACTCCTGGAATCACGCTGGAACAGCTGCGTGCTGCACCAGGAAGGCCTCGATCCAATCGTGATGCCGCTTCTGCAGCATCCGATCGGCGATGGAAGTTGCCTCCTCCGGGACCTGAAACCGCTTGCGGAATGCTTTGGTGAAGACGGAGTCTTCCGCGGAGCGGTACCCCTCCAGCTGAGGCTGGGAAAGGCTGCGAATGGTGGCGTGAATCCGCTGGATCGTGGCGCCATCGAGGGGCAGCAGCGCCTGGTCCTCGATGGCTGAGTCGGCGCCATCGGTCGGTGCAGCATCGGATGGCAAACCTGCGGGCAGGCGGTTGGGAGCGTGGCCGTTGCCAGCTGCTGGGCGCCGCGAAGGGATGTTCGCGACTGCGGCGCTGAGGTGTTCAGGGAATGAACAGTTCCTCGTAGCCACCGCTTTCAATGGCGGCGACCGCTGCCTGGAGCTCGCCTGTGACCTCCCGAATCCGCGGCCAGCTGGTTGTTGTCAGCACCAGGATCGCGTTGCTGCGCCCGCTCAGGTTCTGCTGATATCGCAGGTTCGTATCGGTGGTCATCAGGAGCTCGTAGCCCTCCCGCTCCGCCAGGCGAATCAGCTCGCCATTGGTGACGGTCGACCAACCCAGCTCATAGGCCGTGACCACCACATGGCCGGTCAATGAGCGGCGGAGGGGAACGGGTGTCCCCTGGTCAAACAGGATCCGCACTCAGGCCAGTGCGGCAGCAGCGGTGCTCCGAGCGGCGTGCTCCAGGACTAGCCGTGACTGCTCGAGGCTCACCCCTGGGAACAGTTCGACGAATTCAGCCAAGGAGACACCGTCTTCCAGGTTTTCGAACAGAGCCGCCACCGGAATCCGGGTACCGCGGAACACCCAGGCTCCGCTCACGCGCTGAGGATCCATCTCCACAGCACTGCAGCCTGCCCAGCCCAGATCGGTTTGCGTGGTCATGGCCCTTAGGGCGGCCGGTCTCATGAATGGTAGGCAGCTCATCCGATCTGAGCTGCCGGATCACTGGATCTCAGACAACGCTCTGGTGCTGAACCAAATACGCCTCGATCCAGTCGTGGTGA
Organism: Cyanobium sp. ATX 6F1; assembly: GCF_024346315.1. Lineage (NCBI taxonomy): Bacteria > Bacillati > Cyanobacteriota > Cyanophyceae > Synechococcales > Prochlorococcaceae > Cyanobium > Cyanobium sp. ATX 6F1. The sequence goes on along the minus strand of NZ_JAGQCS010000001.1, from coordinate 346,821 downwards.
CGCTTCTGACAAATCCGATCGGCGATGGAGGTGGCGTCCTCCGGGACCTGAAAGCGCTTGCGGAAAGCCTTGGTGAACCCCTCCAGCACCGGCCTCGGCAGACTGCGCAGGGTGGCCAACATCTGGCTGATGGTGGCCGGATCGAGGGGCGACAGGCTTGGGTCGCCTGTGGCTTCCGCTGCGGCGTTCTGTGCCGCGGGGGACGGGCGGCGATGGATCGACCTCTTGCCGTTGCTGGCAGGGACTTGATGGGCTCTGTCCCCTTCCGATTGGGTGACCTCCCGCTGCTGCTTGTCATAAAGCGCCAGCCCGAACGGGTTCCCGAAGGTCATCAGGGCACGCTTCATGGCATCGGTTTCGGACTCCTTGATGGCCGATTCATGGGCCTGGCCCAGGTCCACGTCAATGCCGTGGCCGGCGCCGGTTCCCTCGCGGATCAGTGGGGCGGTGCCCAGATGGCCGACGGTGATGCGAACCCGGGCTGTGTAGGTGACGCCCCAGCCAGGGCGGTTGTCCCGGCCGATGCTGCGCTCGCTCTGGTTGACGCAGCGGACTGAGGTTGTTTCTCGCGTCCAACCGTCAAAGCCAAAGATGCGGTTGGCTTCCGCGATCACCTGCCATCCCTCCAGGTAGCTGACGGTGGTCCGGCCCTGCTCCCGCTGACGCACCTTGGCGCGATCGAGGGGTGCAGTGAGGGTGGCGATCTGCTCGGCAGTAAAGGTGCTGCTGGTCATGGCTTGTTCTGTAAGGGGGGTGCAGTGGGCCGCCAGGCAGCGGCCCGGTTGAAACAGCTCTGGCCGGTCAGCGGATGCGCCAGCTGCGGCGGCTGATCAGCTGGGCGCCTGGGACGTCCTGGCCTGCCTTAAGCGCGTCTTTGATGAGCAGGCGATCCGGCTTCCAGCTGGTGGTGGAGGACTGCCACTCCCGCGCCAGGGTCTCCTCGTCCTCGATCTCGACGGCCTGGGATTTGCGGCTGCTGAGCTCGTGATTGGGGAAAGAGAAGGCGGTGGCGCCGGGCTGTAGCCGGGTGAGCACCAGCACCAGCGATTCCTCCAAGGCATCGGCCCGGCCGACATCGGAGCGGGAAAGCTCCGTGAGGCGCTTGGCCTGCTGCTGGCGATAGGCGGCCTGGCCGCGCAGATGCTCGATCACCCAGCAGGTGGCATCGGCCTTGGCCGCCAGGGCCTGCTTGTTGCCCTCCTCAGCCAGCAGGGCGGCCTCCAGCTCAGCGAGGGCCTGACTGCGGGAATCGTCGTCATCGGCCTCAAGCTGCTCGGCCAGCTGGCCGATGGCGGTGGTGAGCTCCTGGGCCTCGATGCCCAGCTGCCAGAGGGAACCGTTGCGCTGCAAGGCGCAGGCGGGACCGGCGGATTCAGAAGCAGCTACCGGTGGGGCAATGGCCGGAGAGACGGAAGCGATCGGGATGGGGGTGAGAACAGCCATGTCGTTGAGAGGAATGGGGAACGGAGGCAGCAACAGGCGCGGAAGGCTTCAACAGCGAGCGGCAGCAGCGGGATGGGCCCAGCGACCGGCGGATGGGCTGACTTCCACCACGGCGATCGGCACCGGGGAGCGTGAGGCCATCCGGCGGGCCTGCTGCACCAGGGAGGCGGTGCCTGGCCCGCCGGGGAAGGCCACCACCAGCACCGAGGTGGAGACACCGGGGGAGGAGTGGGACAAGGCCCGGGCAACGGCCAGTTCGAGCAGTTCCCGATTACGGATCGGCCCGGCAGCCCGGCCATGGCGCCGCCACTCGGCAGGCATGACCAGTGCCGACCAACCCAGCTGATGGGCGGCGCGGGCGATGGCGGCATCGGCTCCGCGTGCTCCGCCATGGAGCAGCAGATGAACGAGCCGGCCGCTGCTGCGGGCCAGCAGCTCAGCAGCCACCCGCTGATGGGGCCAGGCCAGATCTCGGCCGCCGCCGGCCACGATCACAAGGGAGCGACCGGGGCCCACTTCAGGCCTGGATGAAGTACAAACAGCCATGGAATCAGTTGCCGCAGGTGACAACTGATCGGGGCATCATGCCGCTGATACGAATGCGGCGGTGATGGCGAGATCAGGGGATGACGTTGCCGCAGGCGATGGGCTCGGGGCCTTTGGCGCTGACCTAATCTTAGCAGTACAAATCCACTTTATGCAGGCCAGAGCCACTGCAATCACTGGAATTTGAGGGGTCACAGCTCACGCTCCACGGCTGAATTGAGTGGCGTCCAACTGGCCATCTTTGTGGCCAGCTTGGTGCTCCAGGCCTGATTGATAGCCCGCGCAGCCGCGCGAGGGAACCTCTTGCAATCAGCACACCTGATCCATCAAGCACCAGCCGGCCGGATGAGCAGCGGCACCGCAGCCGCGGGAGAGGCGCCGTGCAGGCGTGACCTCAGCCACCCATCCCGGTGGCGGCGAGGAGCGAAGAGATCACGCGAGCGCAAGGGTCGGTGACCGCGCAGCGGCCTCATCGACTCGCGCAGCCCTTGCGCCGTGTGACACCATCACTCCCCGCTCCCGGGGTGGGCCTTCATGGCTCAGAGCGGCTCAGTGCCCTCGCTGAGGATGGCCAGATAGGCGTCGTAGGCGAACAGGCGATTGCGCCGCCCACCGGTGATCTCGCGGGCGATCCCGAGCTCGACCAGGGTCTCGATGGCTTTGCTGATGGTGGGAAAGCTCAGGCCGCTCATCGCTCGGATCTGGCCGATGCTGGTCAGTGGGCGCTGGCGCAGGGCTTGGAAGATCTGGCGCACGCTCGGACCAGACCGCCCCAGGCCCGTGAGCCTGGCCTCGTCGCCGCGAAAAAGCGCCAGCAGCCGGTGTGCGGTGGCGACGGCTGAGCTCGCGGTGGTCACGATTCCCTCCAGGAAGAAATCGATCCAGGCCTCCCAGTCGCCCTCGCGGCGAACACCTTCCAGCAGCTCGTAGTAGCGGCTGCGGTGCTGCTTGAAAAACAAGCTGAGGTAGAGCAAGGGCTGCTGCAGAACGCCGGCATCGATCAGCACCAGCACGATCAGGAGCCTGCCCAAGCGACCATTGCCGTCGAGGAATGGGTGGATCGTCTCGAACTGCACGTGGGCCAGGGCGGCACGCACCAGCACCGGCAGCTCGTGCTCGTTTTGGGCGGTTCCATGGATGAAGTGCTCCAACTGCGCCATGCAGTCCTCCACTAGGCCCGGTGGCGGCGGCACGAAGCTTGCATTGCCGGGCCGGGTGCCGCCGATCCAGTTCTGGCTGCGGCGAAATTCACCAGGAAGCCGATCGGCCCCGCGGCCCCGTGCCAGCAGCTTGGCGTGGATCTCCCGCAGCAGGCGGGAGGACAGAGGGAATCCTTCCCGCAGCCGCGCCAGACCATGCTCAAGGCCGGCCACGTAGCTGGAAACCTCCACCACGTCATCAAAGGGAACACCAGGCGCCTCTTCCAGTTCAAAGAGCAGCAGATCGGAGAGGGACGACTGGGTGCCCTCGATCTGGGAGGAGAGCAGCGCCTCTCGCCGCACGTAGGTGTAGAGGAAAAGCTCTGGATCCGGCAGCAGCGCCGAGACTCCGTCCAGACGTCCGCAAGCCAACAGGGCTCGCTCGTGCAGGGCCTGAAGCGGCCCTTCAAGAGTGATCGGTGGATGAGGAGGTAGCGACGCCGGCACGAAGGCCCGCACGGATTCTCCTGTGGTGGTGCTGATTTCGTAGCGACCTGTGGACTCGCGCCGCATGGGAACGTCCCTCGACGAACCTTGAACACAGCCGAAGCTTATTCAAGGAAAGCAGGCTTGCCTTTAATAGGGGCGGCAAGGAGTGGTCTGCTTGCGCTTGGGGTCTTAGGTCAACGGCGTGGCGTCCGACTGCCTTCGTCTCGGAGGTCCAGAAGCTGTCTCGCCAACTCCCAAGAACCCCCTGCTCGATTTTTGCCGCCGGGGCTTATTGACAACGCCTGCGCCAAAACATCTCACATAACATCTCACATGGCCGATTTTTGTAATTGAGAAACCAGTCACAGCAATGAGACTGGGCATTTTATAGCTCAGCCTTCCAAGCTGATGATGCGGGTTCGATTCCCGCCGCCCGCTCTTGTTTTGTTGGCACGACGCCCGTTGTGTTGGGGGTTCCTCTCCTGATGTGACGGGCGGTTCCGCTTCGTCCTCAGAGCCTCACTCCTGCCAGCAGCGGGGCGGCCACCAGCAGCATCAGGCTGCGGCTCTCCAGCGGCGCCCCCGGCGGACTCCAGCGTTCGGGCCGCTCGGGCAGGTCCTGACCGGCGGGCAGGGCGGTGTCGATCACCCGCAGCCAGCCGCCGGGGCAGGGGGGCAGATCGAAGTGCATGGCCTTGAAGTAGGCGTTCATGCCGCACCAGAGCAGCGCCCCCTGGTGGGGGGTCTCCAGGCTCCAGGCCAGGGAGTGGGACCACTTGGCCCAATCGGGGGCATTCAGCTCCACCCCGTGCCAGTGGCGTTGGACCGGGAGCTCCTCGAGGGTGGCCTGGTCGGGGTTGAGCAGCGGTGTCAGCCGCTCCCGTAGCCGCAGCAGCCGGCGACAGAATTGCCGCAGGGCCAGGTCTTGGGCGTTGGCGCGCCAGTGCATCCAGCCGATCGGGTTGTTCTGGCACCAGGCGTTGTTGTTGCCCCCCTGGCTGCGGCGCACCTCATCGCCCATCAGCAGCATCGGCACCCCCGGTGCCAGCAGCAGGGAGGCCAGCAGGTTGCGCAGCTGCCGCTCCCGCAGGGCCACCACCGCATGGTCGCTGCTGGGGCCCTCCACCCCGTGGTTCCAGCTGTTGTTGTGGTTGTCACCGTCGCGGTCGTCCTCGCCGTTGGCGAGGTTGTGCTTGCGGTTGTAGCTGACCAGGTCCGCCAGGGTGAAGCCATCGTGGGCGGTGATGAAGGTGATGCAGCGGCCGGCCTCCGCCGGCTGGCCGCCAAACAGATCCGGGCTGCCGTTGAGCCGCTGGGCCATCGACCAGCTGGTCTTTTCATCGCCTTTCCAGAAGCTGCGCAGGTCATCGCGGAAGCGGCCGTTCCAGGCGGCCACCCGCCGGGCCGGAAAATCGCTCAGCCGGTAGAGGCCGCCGCAGTCCCAGGGCTCGCTCACGAGCTTGAGATCGCTCAGTTCCGGGTCGGCCTCGATGTCCTCGAACAGGGGCGGCTGGTCGAGGGGGGCGAGACCCTCCCCCCGCGAGAGGGCAATGCCCAGATCGAAGCGAAAACCATCCACCCCCAGCTCCAGGGCCCAGCAGCGCATCGATTCCAGGATCAGCCGCCGCACCAGGGGCCGGTTGGCCGCCACGGTGTTGCCGCAACCGCTCACATCCAGGTACTCCCCCTTGGCGGTCTGGTGGTAATAGAGCCGGTCGTCGAAGCCCCGCCAGCTGAGGGTCGGGCCCTCCTGGTTGCCTTCGGTGGTGTGGTTGTAGACCACATCCACCAGCACCTCGAGGCCGAGCTGGTGGCAGGCGCTCACCAGCCGGCGCACCTGCCCCCGGGCCGTGAGCGGATCACCGCCGGCGACGTAGGCGTGGTGGGGCGCCAGCCAGCTCAGGGGGCTGTAACCCCAGTGGTTCAGCCGGCCGTCGGGGGCGTCGTGGGGATCGAAGGCCATCACCGGCAGCAGTTCCAGGGCGGTGACCCCCAACGCCTTGAGCTCGCCGAGCACCTCGATCAGCCCGAGATAGGTGCCCTGCAGCGCCCGGCTCACCGGGCAGCCGGGGCCCTGGGTGAAGCCGCCCACGTGCAGTTCATAGATCACGGTGCGCGACCAGCTGTGGCGGGGCCGCGGCGCCGCCTCGAAATCGAAGCGGTCCCGTTCGGTCACCACACCCTTGAGGCAGCTGCTGGTGTTGGGGGCGGCGCCGGCGGCGGCGCCACGGCGGTAGACCTGCCAGCCGTCGATCGCCCGGGCGCAGGGATCGAGCAGCACCTTGGAGGGATCGAAATTGTGCTGGCCGGGCAGCAGGGGCCCGAAGACCCGGTAGCCGTAGCAGGCCCCCAGCCCCAGCCCCGGCACCTCCACATGCCAGTGGTCGCCGGAGCGGTGGCGCCCATCCAGGGCAATCACCCGATCGGGTTCGGGGGAATCGCCGCGCTCAAACAGCAGCAGTTCCACCCGGGTGGCCCGGGGCGCCACCACCGAGAAGTTCACGCCAGCGGCGGTCAGACTCGCCCCCAGGGGCCAGGGGTGTCCCAGTTGGATCGACGCCAAGGGCCCGCGCAGATGGCGTCACAAGCTAGGTCGGTGATCCGGTTCGGTGACTCCATGGCCATCGCCAGCCCCAGCGAAACCGGACGACCACCCCAGCCGGTGCAAGACAACCTGTGGGTGTTCGCCCCCAGCCGCGACAGCCAGGGGGGCACCGCCTGGTGGCAGGCCCTGCCGGGCGGCGGTGGCGGCGTGCTGATCGATTGCCCGGGGTACACCGAGGCCAACCTGACCTTTCTGCGCGAGCGCCAGAGCGGCAGGATCCTGCTCACCAGCCGCGAGGGCCATGGCCGCTGCCGGCGTTTCCAGGAGGCGCTCGGTTGGCCGGTGCTGGTGCAGGAGCAGGAGGCCTATCTGCTGCCGGGGGTGGCCCGGCTGGAGACGTTTGCCGAGGAGGCCGAGCCCCAGCCCGGGGTGCGCCTGCTCTGGACACCGGGGCCCACGCCGGGGGCCTGCGTCGTGCTGGCGTTGGAGGCGGGCGGGCTGTTCTGCGGACGCCTGCTGGTGCCCACCGGCGTGAACCAGCTGGCCCCCCTGCGCACGGCCCGCACCTTCCACTGGCCGCGGCAGCGGCGCAGCCTGGAGCGCCTGCGCCGCTGGCTCCCCCCCGGGGCCCCCGACTGGATCGCCAGTGGGGCGGGGCTGGGGGCGCTGCGGGGCGAAAAGCTGATCAGCGGCGGCCGCCGGCTCCTGGAGGACCTGCTGGAGGATCTGGCCGCTCAGGCCGCAAGGGAAGGCGAATGAGCCGTTCGCCGATCGGCCCACGGCGAAGCTCGATTGTGTGCCCTGGGCAACCAAAGGCCCCCCTTGAGCGTTCGTGCGGGGCCAAAACTATGGCTGAGATTGATGTTCCGGTTGCCTGGGGCCGCGAACACCCATACGATTAGCGCGCTCACACCCACGGCCGCAAGGGACTCTCCGACCCGCACGGCTTCCGCTGATCCGGAGGATTCCGTTCCCGATGACCAACAAAGCTGATCTCGTCAACCTCGTTGCCCTCCGCACCGAGCTCACCAAAACCGATGTGTCCCTGGTGATCGATACTGCCATCGAAACCATCATCGATTCGGTGGTGGGAGGAGAAAAGGTATCCATCCTTGGTTTCGGTTCCTTCGAAGCCCGCGAGCGCTCCGCCCGCCAGGGTCTGAACCCCAAGACCGGCGAGAAGATCGCCATTCCCGCCAAGCACGTGCCCGCCTTCACCGCCGGCAAGCTGTTCAAGGACCGGGTCCAGACCGAGTCGAAGAAGACCAAGAAGAAATGAATCCGCCCCTTGGCGGCTGAGCTGGGCGGCCCGCTGGGCCGCCTTTTTGCTGGCCCAGCGGTGGCGTTGCCGGCCCATCTGGTGCCCCTGCTGCGGCCCGCCCCTGGGCGGAACCCGGCCGAGGTCGCTGGGCCGGCGCCCTACCGCGGTCGCTTCGCCCCCTCCCCCACCGGAGAGCTGCACTGGGGCAACCTGCGCACCGCCCTGCTCAGCTGGCTCGACGCCCGGCTGCATCGGGGCGAATGGTTGCTGCGCTTCGACGATCTCGATCGGCCCCGCAACCGTGTCGGCGCCGAGGACGCCATCCTGCGGGATCTGGACTGGCTGGGGCTCCACTGGGATGGTCCGCTGCTGCGCCAGAGCGAGCGGCGGGGCCTCTATGGCTCGGTGCTCTCGGCCCTGCGGCGCTCGGGCGAGCTCTACCCCTGCCGCTGCAGCAGGCGGATGCTGGCGGACCCTTCAGCGCCCCACGGCGAGGCGCCGGTCTATCCGGGCACCTGCCGGGGGCGGCCGAACCGGTGGGGGATCGAGGCGGGGCGCCTGCCCAGTTGGCGCCTGCGCCTGCCGGACGCGCCGATCCAGTGGCGGGAGCGGCTGGCGGCCCCTGGAATCCTGCAGGCGGCCCGGCAGGTGGGCGATCCGGTGCTGCGCCGCGCCGACGGGGTGCTGGCCTACCACCTGACCACGGCGGTGGATGAGCTGGCCCTGGGCATCACAACCGTGGTGCGCGGGGAGGATCTCTGGGCCTCCACGGCCCCCCAGGTGGCGGTGATCGAGGCGTTGGGGGGAGTGGCCCCCAGCTACGCCCATGTGCCCCTCTGGCGCCAGCCCTCGGGGGAGCGCCTGGCCAAACGCCAGGGGGCTGAGGGCCTGGCGGCCTGGAGGAGCGAGGGGCTGGGCGCCCCCGAGGTGATCGGGCGACTGGCGGGGAGCCTCGGCCTTGTGGCTAGGCCCAGCGCGCTGAGCGCCAGGGCTCTGCTGGAGCAACTGAGCCTGGAGGCGTTCGAGCGGGCCCTGAGTCTTAACAAAGGCTTCGGGATCAAGGGCGCCCTGGGGTCCGAAACTGGGTTCAACTCCTGATTGTTTTGATGAGCGACCCGCTCACCCCATCACCAGACTCCCCATCACCCAGCCCTGGTGATCGTCCCTGCTGCCAAGCCTGCGGCGGGAGCGGTGTGCTCCGGATGAGCCACCATCGTTTTCGCACCTGCCTGGATTGTCTCGGTCAGGGGGTGCTGCCGCAGTTCAGCGCCAGCCCAGAGCTGACCCGCCTCCTCAGCGGGGAGAGCAAGGCTGCTCCCATCGCGCCCGGGGTGGTGGGGGAGGCCGAGGTCAGCGCGGGGGCTTTGCGGGTTTCTTCGCGATGAAGAAGACCGCGGTGGCCACCACCACCGCCAGCGGGGCGGCGGTGAGCAGCAGCAAGATGACGGCGGTCCAGTCGGTGTACATCGCTGCGTGGAAGGAGACCTCTGCCATCATTACCTTGAAGGGTCCGCGCTGAACATGGTTCGAAGGTTTCGCCCCCTGCTCGCCAGCGCCCTGTTGCTGGGTTGTCTGGCCGCGCCGGCGGGCTCCCGCGCCGATGTGCGTTTTCAGAACTGCACGCCGGCTCCAGGTGGTGGCATCACCTGCGACACCCGCCCCGAAGGCAACACCTTGCTCAACGACGAGGCAGCCCGCTTCGGTCTGTTCAACGACGCCAGCCCCGGCTGGGATGAGTTCAACCCCTACCAGGGGGTGGATCAGATGTTGGGTGGCAACCAGAGCTGAGCTGAATCCCTCAGGCTTCAACAGATCCTTGGCAGCTGCTCCCCCCGGCCTGGATCCAGCCAGCGCCTCACCCCCATGGCGTTCTCCAGGCGCACCTTGCCGGTCCCAGGACCCTCCACCTGGCCGATCCGCTGGGCCGTCGGCTGCACCTGCCTGAGCAGGGCGAGGGCGGCCTCCGCCTGGGAGTCCGGCAGCGCCACCAGGAAGCGACCCTCGTTGGCCATGGCCAGGGGTTCAAGCCCCAGCAGGTCGCAGGCGCTGCCCACGGCGGCGGCCACCGGCACGGCTTCCTCCAGCACCAGCATGTCGAGGCCGGCCGCCGCCGCCAGTTCATCGAGGGCCGCCGCCAGGCCGCCGCGGGTGAGGTCCCGCAGGCCGTGGAGTTCCAGGCCCGCGGCCAGCAGGGCTTGCACGTCTTCGTGCAGGGGTGCCAGGTCACTGGGCAGGGGGCTGCTGAAGCCCAGTTCATGGCGGGCGGCCAGGATCGCCACCCCGTGGCGGCCCAGGTCGCCGCTCACCAGCAGGGCGTCGCCGGGGCGGATCGCCGCCGGGCCGATCGCCAGGCTGTGCTCAATGCGGCCGATGCCGGCGGTGTTGAGGAACATGCCGTCCCCCTTGCCCCGCTCCACCACCTTGGTGTCCCCGGTGACCACCGCCACGCCGCAGCGCTCGGCCGCCGCCCGCAGCGAATGGAGCACCCGTTCCAAGGTGGCCAGGGGCAGGCCCTCCTCCAGGATCAGGCCGAGGCTGAGGGCCAGGGGCTGGGCCCCCACCATGGCCAGATCATTCACGGTGCCGTACACCGCCAGGGAACCGATGTCGCCCCCGGGGAACTCCAGCGGCCGCACCACATAGCTGTCGGTGGTGAAGGCCAGCGGGCCTTCCTGGGCCGGCAGCAGCGCCGCATCGAGGGCGCCCCCTGCGGGAGTGCCCAGGATGGGCAGGATCAGGGTCTCGAGCAGCTGGCGGCTGAGGCGGCCGCCGCCACCGTGGCCCAGCTGGATGGTGCCGGAGGGTTCTGTTGGTATCGGGCAACCTGAGGTCATGGCTCAGGGGCGGTAGCGGTGGTAGGCGGCACAGGCCCCCTCCGACGACACCATCGGCGCCCCCAGGGGCCGATCGGGGCTGCAGTGCGTTCCGAAGCTGGGGCAATCCGTGGGCCTGGCCAGCCCCTGCAGCACCCGGCCGCTGAGGCAGACGGGCTCGTCTTGCGCGGCTGGTGTCGATTCGGTGCTCGCGGCACTTTGGTGCGGCCCATCGGCAGCCAGGGCGTCGTAGGGGGCGCGCAGGCACAGGCCGCTCAATCTGAGCACCCCGAGGCCCCGCCAGATTCGGTCGCAGGGCACGAACACCCGTTCGATCAGCGCCTGGGCGGCGCCGTTGCCCCCGTCTGGGGCTCCCTGGAGGTAGGCGTTCTCCACCCGGTGCTCCCCCTGCTCCAGTTGGCTCACGCAGCGCAGCACCCCTTCGAGCAGTTCGATCGCCCCGAAGCCGGTGGCCACGATCGGCACCCGGTGGCGCTGGGCGATCGGCTCGTACTCCGCCAGGCCCATCACCGCCGCCACGTGGCCGGCGGCGAGGAATCCCTGCACCCGCGCCGCTGGCTCGGCCAGGATCGCCTCCAGGGCCGGCGGCACCCGCACCAGGGACACCAGCAGCTTCAGGTTGCTGAGCCCCTCGCTCCAGGCGTGGTGGGCCAGCAGGGCGGTGGCGGGCGCGGTGGTTTCGAAGCCCACCGCCAGAAACACCACCGTGAGCTCGGGGTGGGCGCGGGCGATGGCCAGCACGTCGAGGGGGGCGTAGACGATCCGCACCCGGCCGCCGCCTGAGCGCACCGTGAGCAGATCGTTGCCGCTGGAGCCCGGCACCCGCAGCATGTCGCCGTAGGTGCACAGGAGCACGCCGGGGGTGGCGGCCAGGGCCTGGGCCCGATCGATCACGGCGGCGTCGGTGACGCAGACCGGGCAACCCGGGCCGTGGATCAACTCCAGTTCCGGGGGCAGCAGCTGGTCGAGGCCATGGCGCAGGATCGCGTGGGTCTGGCCGCCGCAGACCTCCATCAGGGTCCAGGGCCGGGTGAGGCGGGCGCGGATCGACGCCAGCAACGCCTGAACCTGGGCCACCTGGGGCGGATCGAGTCGTTGGCTCACCAGGGCCCCTGCTGGGCATAGCTGCCCAGGGCGCGCATGTACTGGGCCCGCTCGAACTCCTCCGGGTCGGGGCTGCGCCGCTGGCTCATGCAGCCGCGCAACTCCCTCAGCGAGAGGTGGCCGTGCGCCTCGAGCCAGGCGCGCAACTCGCTCTCCAGTTGGCGCAGGTGGCCCGGGCCGTGGCGCAGCAGGGCGCTGACCACCTGGGTGATCCGTGCCCCCACCATCAACAGCCGCACCACATCGCTGCCGCTCTCGACGCCACCGCTGGCGGCCAGCTCCAGCTCGAGGCGGCCCTCCAGCAGGGCGATCCAGCGCAGGGGCGCCCGCAGGTCGGCGGCCGTGCTCAGCAGCGGGTTGGGGCGGATCTCCAGGGTTTCGATGTCGATGTCGGGTTGGTAAAAACGGTTGAACAGCACCAGACCACTGGCCCCCGCCGCCTGGAACTGGGCGGCCATGTGGGCCAGGTTGGTGTAGCTGGGGCTTGGCTTGACCGCCAGCGGCAGGGCCACTGCGGCGCCGACGGCGCGCACGATCGCCACATGCTGCGCTTCGATCTCGGCGCCCGGCAGCCGTGGGTCGGTGGGCACGCTGTAGAGGTTGAGTTCGAGGGCGCTGGCGCCGGCCTGCTCGATGGCCCTGGCCGCCTCGGCCCAATGGCCCGGCCGCAGGCCGTTGAGGCTGGCGAGGATCGGGATGTCGACCCGGCGCCGGGCGGTTTCGATCTCCCGCAGGTAGCCATCCAGGCCCAGGTGGGCCGGATCAATGCTGGGCTGGTAGCTGATGGATTCCGGATGGCTCTGGGAGCCGAGCTGGTGGTGGTGCTCCCACTCCAGCCAGTCGCGTTCGACCTGCTCGAGGAACAGGGAATGGAGCACCACGGCGGCGGCACCGTGCTCGGCCAGCAGCGGGATCCGGTCGGGATCGGCGCTCAGGGGCGCGCAGGCCCCGACCACCAGGGGGGAGGCCAGGGGCAGCCCGAGCCAGGACGTGCTCAAATCGATGCGGCTCATGGCTCCTGCTCCGCCAGGCGGTGGTAGAGATCCCAGCGCCGGGACACGTTCTCCTGGGCCGCGCGGCTGAGCTCCCGGGCACGCTCCGGCTGGCTCAGGCCCAGCATCCGGAAGCGGTTCTCCGTGGCCATGGCTTCGGCCAAGGGCACGGTTGGGGCACGGGAATCCACCACCAACGGCGATTCTCCGCGTTCGCGGCGGCGCGGGTCGTGGCGGTAGAGCAGCCAGCGGCCGGAGTCCACCGCCAGACGCTGTTGCTGCAGCCCCTTGGCCATGTCGATGCCGTGGGCGATGCAGTGGGAGTAGGCCAGGATCAGCGACGGGCCGGGGTACGACTCCGCCTCCAGAAAGGCGCGCAGGGTGTGTTCATCTTTGGCGCCCATGGCGACGCTGGCCACGTAGACGTTGCCGTAGGTCATCGCGATCAGGCCCAGATCTTTCTTGGCGGCGGGCTTGCCGCCGCTGGCGAACTTGGCCACGGCCCCCATCGGCGTGGCCTTCGACATCTGACCACCGGTGTTGGAGTACACCTCCGTGTCGAGCACAAGGATGTTGACGTCGTGGCCGCTGGCGAAGACGTGATCGAGCCCGCCAAAGCCGATGTCGTAGGCCCAGCCATCACCGCCGATCATCCAGATGCTGCGCTTGACAAGATCGTCCGCCAGGTTCAGCAGGGTGGCGAGTCGGGGGTCGGTGTCTGCTCCTGAATGGGCGTTCAGCTGCCGCTTGAGGGCCTCCACCCGCTGGCGCTGCTCGTAGATCCCGGCCTCATCGCTCTGGTCGGCCGTCAGCAACCCCTCGGCCAGGGACGGCGGCACGGCGGGTGCAGGCGTGCTTCCCTCGCCGTTGCTGGCGGGGGCGGACAGCTCCCTCAGCAGCCGCTCGGCGGTGGCCTTGCGCTGGTCGAAGCCGAGGCGGAAACCGAGGCCGAATTCGGCGTTGTCTTCAAACAGCGAGTTCGACCAGGCGGGGCCGCGCCCCTCGCCGTTGGCGCTCCAGGGTGTGGTGGGCAGGCTGCCGCCGTAGATTGAGGAGCAGCCCGTGGCGTTGGCCACCACCATGCGGTCGCCGAACAGCTGGGTGGCCAACTTGATGTAGGGGGTCTCCCCGCAGCCGGCGCAGGCGCCGGAGAACTCGAACAGCGGTTGCTGCAGCTGCTGCTGGTTGATGTGGCGCAGGTCCAGCGTCTGGCGGTCGGCCTCCGGCAGTTGCAGGAAGAAGTCCCAGTTGGATCGCTCCTCCTCGCGCAGGGGCCGCTGGGGAGCCATGTTGATCGCCTTGAGGCGCGGCTCACGGCGGTTGCGGGCCGGACAGACCTCCACACAGAGCCCACAGCCCGTGCAGTCTTCGGCGGCCACCTGCAGGCTGAAGGCCTGGCCGGCCAGGTGGTGATCACGGGCGTCGGTGCTGCGGAAGCTGGCCGGCGCCGCGGCCAGCAGGGCGGGGTCGTAGGCCTTGGCGCGGATCACCGCATGGGGGCACACGAGCACGCACTTGGCGCATTGCACGCAGACCTCGGGATCCCAGACCGGGATCGATGCGGCGATGTTGCGCTTCTCGAAACGGGCGGTGCCGCAGGGGAAGCTGCCGTCGGCGGGCAGGGCACTCACGGGCAAACGGTCGCCCTGGCGCTCCAGCTGGGGCTGGATCAACTCCCGCACCCAGGCCGGCGCCCCCGCCAAAGGCTCGAGCGGGGGGTGATCGGCCGCCTTGATCGGACCCCGGGGCACGGGCTTCAGTTCGCTGAGGGCCGCGTCCACGGCCGCCAGGTTGGCCGCCACGATCCGCTCCCCCTTGCGGCCGTAGCTGTGGCGGATGGCGGCGCGGATCGCCTCCAGCGCCTGCTCCAGCGGCATCACCCCGGCGAGGGCAAAGAAGCAAGTCTGCATCAGGGTGTTGATCGCCGGCCCGAGTCCCAGCTCCCGCGCCAGGCGGCTGGCGTCGATCGCCTGCACCGAGAGGTTCCTGGCCAGGATCTGCCGCTGCACGCGCTCGGGGAGTCGCTCCCAGGTGCCCTCAGCCCCCCAGGGGCTGTTGAGCAGCAGGGTGGCGCCGGGCAGGGCCGCTTCGAGCAGCTCGAAGGAGTCGAGGAAATCCCAGTGGTGGCAAGCGATCAGCTGGGCGCGGCGGATCAGGTAGGTGGAGTGGATCGGCTGGGGCCCGAAGCGCAGGTGCGACACCGTGACGGAGCCTGATTTCTTGGAGTCGTAGACGAAGTAGCCCTGGACCTGGAGGCCGGTGGCGTCTCCGATGATCTTGATGGCGTTCTTGTTGGCGCCCACGGTGCCATCGGAGCCCAGGCCGTAGACGATGGCGCGGAACACCGTGCCGGCTTCGGTGTCGAAGGCTTCGTCGACCGGCAGGGAGCGATGGGTGAGGTCATCGTCGATGCCGACCGTGAAGTGGTTGAGCGGATCACTCCCTTTGAGGTGATCGAGCACCGCCTTGACCATGGCGGGGGTGAATTCCTTCGAGGCCAGGCCGTAGCGGCCGCCCACCAGCTTCGGCCGCTCGCCGGGCCAGGCCTCGTGCAGGGCATTGAGCACATCGAGGTAGAGGGGTTCACCGCCGCTGCCGGGTTCCTTGCAGCGGTCCAGCACCGCCAGGGCGCGCACGCTGTTGGGCAGCGCCGCCAACAGGGCCTCGCTGCTCCAGGGGCGGAACAGACGCACCTTCAGCACCCCCACCCGCTCGCCGCGGGCCATCAGCGCATCGACGGTTTCCTGGGCCGTTTCGCATCCCGAGCCCATCAGCACCAGCACGCGCTCGGCATCGGCGGCGCCGTGGTAGTCGAACAGGCGGTAGGCACGCCTCGTGAGTGCCGCGAAGTGGTCCATGGCGGCCTGCACCGCCGCCGGTGCCGCCTCGGTGGTGGGGTTGACCGCTTCGCGGGCCTGGAAGGCCACATCGGGGTTCTGGCTGGTGCCGCGCAGCACCGGGTGATCGGGGGTCAGGCCCCGGGCGCGGTGGGCCTCCACCAGGGGCTGGGGGATCAGCTGGCGCAGGTCGCCATCGTCCAGCAGGGCGACCCGCTGGATTTCATGGGAGGTGCGGAAGCCATCGAACCAATGCAGGAACGGCAGGCGGCACTGCAAGGTGGCGGCGGTGGCGATGGCGGCGAAGTCTCCCGCCTCCTGCACCGAGGCCGAGCAGAGCAGGGCGCAGCCCGTGCCCCGTGTCGCCATCACATCGCTGTGGTCTCCGAAGATCGAAAGGGCGGAGGTGGCCAGGGCCCTTGAGGCCACATGGATCACAGCGGCGGTGAGTTCTCCGGCGATCTTGTAGAGGTTGGGGATCATCAACAGCAACCCCTGGGAGGCTGTGAAGGTGGTGGTGAGGGCGCCGCTCTGCAGGGCCCCGTGCACCACCCCGGCGGCCCCGGCCTCGCTCTGCATCTCCTCGACCACCGGCACGGTGCCCCAGAGGTTGGGGCGGCCCGCCGCCGCCCAGGCATCGGCCGATTCGCCCATCGGGGTGGCCGGGGTGATCGGGTAGATCGCCATCACCTCGCTGAGCCGGTAGGCGACTCGCGCCACCGCCTCGTTGGCGTCGATGGTGGCGAGGGCGGTGGTGGTCATGGCAGCTCCGCTGGTGGCTCAGTCGGCTGCACAAAAGCCGAGGCGTCGTCGTCGCCTGGTTGCCAGATCCCCAGGGCGAAGCCCACATGCACCAGCACCAAATCCCCCAGGCGGGCCTCCGGCACGCAGGCCAGGCTCACCTCCCGCAGCACCCCAGCGAAACTCACCTGCCCCACCCGCCAGAGCGGATCGTCGTGCTCCTCGATCCGGATCAGTTCACCGGGCACCGCCAGACACATCGGGCGCCTCCCCAGGGCCATCAAGGGCCCCGGAAGGGGCTGGTTCCTTTCTAGGCCTCCCCGGCGCCTGCGCAGGAACTGTTGCGCCCCGTTGCAACGCGATCGCCAGCAGCTGACCCACCGCCAGGGCACCGTCGTTGCAGGGGAGCCGTTCGGGCCGGATCGGGGCGATGCCCGCCCGCTCCAGGGCGGTGCTGGCCAACTCCAGCAGCAGCCGGTTCTGGAAGCAACCGCCCGCCAGCAGCAGCTCCCTGGCCCCCAGCCGCTGGGCCAGCTCCACCAGCAGCCTCGCCAGGGCGACGTGGAAGCGGTGGGCCAGGGCCGCGGCGGACGTGCCCCGGTCTCGCTCCGCCAGCAGGCCATCGAGCAGCGGTCGCCAGTCGATCTCCAGCGGTTCGCCCGGGGCGCCGGCCCGCAGCGCGAAGCCGCTGTCCTGGTCTGGGTGGGCGTCCTGCCAGCGCCAGGCGGCCGCCTCCAGGGCCATCGCCGCTTCCCCCTCATGGCGGTTAATCGGGCAGAGCCCCAGCAGGGCCGAGAGGGCATCGAACAGGCGCCCGATGCTGCTGCAGCGCGGACTGTTCAGCCCCTGGCCCATGGCTCGGGCGAGCACGCCCCGTTCTTCGGTGCTGAAGCCCCAGGGCCCGCTGGGCCCCAGCCGCTCCAGGCCGGCTGGGCCGTAGGCCGCGAACAGCAGGCCAAGGGCGGCGCGGCGTGGTTCCTTCAGGGCCCGCTCGCCCCCGGGCAGGGGGAAGGGCCGCAACCGGGCCAGGCGCTCGTAGCCATCGGCGCTCACCCGCAACAGCTCACCGCCCCAGAGGCTGCCGTCGGGTCCGAGTCCGGCCCCGTCCCAGGCGACCCCCAGCCGTGGCGGCCCCAGGCCGTGCTCGGCCATGACGGCCAGCAGGTGGGCGTGGTGGTGCTGCACCGCCAGCAGCGGCAGATCTTTGCCAGCCTCGGCGCCCGCCTCGGCCAGCTCTCGGGCGAGGCGGCTGGAGACGTAGCCCCGGTGCTGATCACAGGCCAGCCGGGAGGGCTGGACGCCATGCAGTTCCGTCCAGCGCCCCAGGCTCCAGCGCAGCCGCCTCTCCCCCGCCTCGCTCTCCAGCTCCCCCAGGTGTGGGGTGAGCAGCGCCTGGCGGCCGAGGCCGAGGGCGAGGCTGCTCTTGAGCTGCGCCCCCAGGGCCAGGGCCCCATGCAGATCAACGTCTTCGTCCAGCAGCGCAGAGAGATCGATCGCCAGGGGGGCCAGGCCCCGGGCCAGCCGCAGCACCAGCGTCCGCCCTGCCACCACCTGCACGACGCTGTCATCGAAGGGCAGGGCGATCGGCCGGTTGTGAACCAGGAAGCCATCGGCGAGGGGAGCGAGCCGTTCGAGGGCGTCGTCGTCGTCGAAGCAGAGCGGTTCGCCGGAACGGTTGCCGCTGGTGGCCACCAGGGGGGCGCCGCAGGCCCTGGCGAGCAGGTGGTGCAGGGGCGTGGCCGGCAGCATCACCCCGAGGCTGTCCAGGCCGGGGGCCACCGATGGGGCCACCAGTGGGTCCAGGCGAGTGGGTGATGGCGGGCGCCGCAGCAGCACGATCGGCGCCGCCGCCGAGCTGAGCAGGGCTTCCTCGGCGGGGTTGATCGCCGCCAGGGCGCGGGCGCCCTTGAGATCCGCCACCAGCAGAGCCAGGGGCTTGGTGGGCCGGCCCTTGCGCCGCCGAAGCTCCTGCACCGCCGCCTCGTTGCCGGCCTCCACCAGCAGCTGGTAGCCCCCCAGCCCCTTGAGCGCGACGATCCGGCCGGAGCGCAACGCCGCCACCGCCTGGGCCAGGGGGTCAGCGCCCTCCACCTCGGGGGGCAAGGGGGCACCTCCCCGCCAACTCAGCTGTGGCCCGCAGGCCGGGCAGCCGATGGTCTGGGCGTGGAAGCGACGGCTTGTGGGGTCTGTGTACTCGGCGCGGCAGGCGGCGCAGGGGGGAAAGCTCGCCAGGGTGGTGCGCTCCCGCTCGAACGGCAGGCCGAGCAGCAGGCTGGAGCGCGGCCCGCAGCTGCAGCAGCTGATGAACGGATCGCCATGGCGCCGGTTGGTGGGATCAGACAGTTCCGCCAGACAGTCCTGGCAGGGGGCCCGATCCGGGGGCACCAGGCTGCCGCCTATGCCCTCGACGCCAGCCGAGTGGGCGCTGGGGCGAATCGAGAAGACCGTCTCCCCGATGGGCTCCTGCCAGCGGCGCTCCACCGCCTCCAGCTGGCTGTGGGCGGGCGGGGCCCGTTGCAGCTGAGCCAGGAACCGCTCCAGTGGCTCGCGCTCTCCCTCCAGTGCCAGGGTCACGCCGCCGGGGCCGTTGCTCACCCAGCCCCCCAGTCCCAGCGCCGTAGCGAGGCGGTGGCAGTGGGGCCGAAAGCCCACCCCCTGCACCAGCCCGCTGATCTCCAGCCGCAGCCGCTGCCTGCCCTGGGCAGGCTCCGCCAACTCCGTCACACGCCCTTCGCCGCCAGCCAGGCCAGCAGGGGCTCCAGCCCTGCGCCGGTGCGGGCGGACACCTCGAAGATCCGCGCCTGGGGCGCCACCTGGGCGAGGTTGGCGAGGGACTCCTCGCGCCGGAAGCCCACGGCCTCCGCCAGGTCGATCTTGTTGATCACGATGGCATCGGCTGACTTGAACAGGCCCGGGTACTTCAGCGGCTTGTCCTCGCCCTCGCCCACGGCCGTGAGCGCCAGCCGCAGGCCCTCGCCCAGATCAAAGGCGGTGGGGCAGACCAGATTGCCCACGTTCTCGATCAGCAGCAGATCCAGGGCCGCCGGATCCAGCTGCTCCAGGGCCCGCGCCACCATCGAAGCCTCCAGGTGGCAGCCCTGGCCGGTGGTGATCTGCACGGCCTTGGCGCCGGCCCGGCGCAGGCGCCGGGCGTCGTTGTCGGTGGCGAGATCGCCCACGATCACGCCCACGGGCCCGCCTTTCCAGTGCTGGCTCACCTGCTCCAGCAGGGCGGTCTTGCCGGAGCCCGGCGCCGAGAGCACGTTCACCACCGTGAGCCCCAGATCCGCGAAGCGCGCTCGGTTGTGGGCTGCCTGGTGGTCGTTCTTGGCCAGCAGGCCCGCCTCCAGCACGACGGTGCGCCGGGGCGGGGTCAGGGCTTCGACTGGGGCTGGAGGTTGCCCGCAGGAACAGTCGCGGCACATCTCAGGACACCTCCAGGGAGGTGAGCTCCAGCTCCCGGCCGCTGAGGATCCGCTGGCTCAAGGCGCCGCAGCTGGGGCAGGCGTAGATCACATCCACCGGCGCGAACTCCAGGTCACACTGGCCGCAGAAGCAGACCGTGGGGATCACTTCGAGACGCAACGTTGCGCCCTGGGCCGCCCCCCCCTGCATCACCACCTCGAAGGCGAAGGCGAGGGCGTCGGGGTCCACCCCCGAGAGGCTGCCGATGCGCAGGTGCAGCGCGTGGATGCGCAGCGCCCCCTGGGCCGCCGCCTGCTCTTCGGCCAAACGGCGCACCTCCTCCATCAGCGCCAGTTCATGCATCGCGATCGAGCCAGCGGCACAGGGCCCGCCGCGCCGGCGCCAGCTGGGCGGCGGTGGCAGGCGACAGTCCTTCTCCAAGTTCGAGGTCGTGGGCGGGGACCCGCAGCCACCAGGCTGGCGGCCGCTGGCCGTAGAGCACTTCGGCCAGCTGCAGCAGGGCCTCGGGGGTGTGGTGGTGGCTGAAGCGGGTGGCAGGCGCGGTTGTCGCTGGTGAACCTGCGGCGATGGCCTCCAGGCGCGGGGTGGTGGCCCCACCATCACCCAACCAGGCGTCGATGAACAGCACCCGCACGCAGCCGGCCAGGCGCGGGGCGAGTTCAGGGGTGAGCTGTGGCACGGCCATCGACTCCACGCCTGAGAGCCCCCAGGCCCGCACCTCCTCGGCCAGGAGCGGGCCCACACCGTCGTCGCGGCGCAGGTCGTTGCCGAGGCCGATCACCAGCTCAACCACGGATCCGCTCCTCCATGAGCGCTCCATCGGCGCCAAAGAGTCGCACCTGCAGGGGCATGGAGCCGGCGGCGTGGGTGGAGCACGACAGGCAGGGGTCGTAGCAGCGAATCCCCGCCTCCACGCGGTTGAGCAGGGCCTCACTGAGATGGGCGCCATCGAGGTAATGGCGGGCGATCTGGGTGACCGTGCGGTTCATGGCGCGGTTGTTCTGGCCCGTGGCGATGATCAGGTTCACCTTCTCGATCAGGCCGTTGGCGTCCACCCGGTAGTGGTGGAACAAGGTGCCCCGGGGCGCTTCGCTCACCCCCACGGCCTCAAGGCAGTTCACACTGGCCCGGGCGCGCACGTGGCGCCCCCCGATGCCGGGATCGTTCAGCAGGGCTTCGATCCCCTCCAGGCAGGCGACGATTTCGATCAGGCGGGCCAGGTGGTAGTACAGCGAGCCGTTCACCACCCGCCCCCCCCGCTGGCGCAGCTCGGCCAGCTCCCGGTCGGCCCGGGGGGTGCCGATGCGCTCGCAGAGGTTGAGGCGGGCCAGGGGGCCCACCCGGTAACTGCCCGCTTCAGGGCCCAGGGGCTTGTAGTAGGGGAACTTCAGGTAGCTCCAGGGCTCCACCGCCTCGGCGATCACGCTGGCGTAGGCGTCTTCACTCAGGCCATCGACGAGCACGCTGCCCTCGGCGTTGATGATCCGCAGGCCGCCGCCGTAGTGCTCCCAGCGGCCATCGCTGCCCACCAGGCCCATGAACAGCGACGGGAAGGAGCCGAACACCTCCAGCTCTTCGCCGAGCTGGGTGTCCAGCAGTTGCTTGAACAGGCCCAGGGCCAATTCGGCGATGGCGAACATCTCCGGCAACTGGCCCAGGACGCGCTCCTTGAGCCCCTCGGCCAGGGGCGCACGCACCCCCCCGGGCACCGCCCAGGCGGCATGGATTTTGCGGCCCCCGAGGGCTTCGATCAGGGCCTGGCCGAACTGGCGCAGGCGGATGCCGGAGCGGGCCAGTTCGGGGTCGGCGGCGATCAGCCCGAAGACATTGCGCTTGGCGGGATCGCTGTCCCAGCCGAGCAGGAAATCGGGGCTGCTGAGGTGAAAAAACGAGAGGGCATGGGACTGGCAGATCTGGGCCAGGTTCATCAGCCGCCGCAGCTTCTCGGCCGCCGGAGGGATCGTCACCGCCAGGAGCTTGTCGCCGGTTTTGGCGGCCGCCAGCAGATGGCTCACCGGGCAGATGCCGCAGATGCGCGCGGTGATCGCCGCCATCTCGGTGAACGGCCGGCCCTCGCAGAACTTCTCGAAGCCGCGGTACTCCACCACGTGAAACCGGGCCGTCTCCACCTGGCCATTGGCGTCCAGGTGGATCGAGATCTTGGCGTGGCCTTCGATGCGCGTGACCGGATCGATCAGGACCGTGCGTGGCTGGCTGGTTTCGGGGGTGGGGCTGTCCATCAGCCGAAGCGGATCATTTCGGCGCCTTCCATCACGGGCCATTCGCCGTGGAGCAGCGGCTCGAGGCAGGCGCGGATGCGATCGGCCGAGGGGGGGCAGCCGGGCAGGTAGACATCCACCGTCACCACTTGATGCACGGGCAGCACCTGCTCCAGCAGCTCCGGCACCAGGCCCGGGGCCTGGGGCAGGGCGCCGCTGCCATCGGCCAGCTCCAGGTAGGACCGGCGCAGCACCGGTTCGCTCCCCCCGAGCATGTTGCGCATGCCGGGGATGTTGGCGGTGATGGCGCAGTCGCCGAACGACACCAGGATGCGGGTGCGCGCGCGCACCTTCAGGATCAGCTCGAGGTTGTCGCGGTTGGCCACACCGCCCTCCACCAAGGCGATGTCGACGCCCTCGGGGTAGATCTTGGTGTCGGAGGCCACGGGGCTGTAGACGACGTTCGCCAGCTCGGCGAATTCCAGCAGCCATTCGTCGAGATCGAGGAACGACATGTGGCAGCCGGAGCAGCCGGCCAGCCAGACGGTGGCGACGTTGAGGCGGCTCATGGCGACCCCCCCTGCCGGCGGACCCGCACCAGGTTCTGGAGCTGTTCGGGGTGCCCCTCCTTTTCCTCTGTTCCTTCGCCCTTGTGGAACAGGGCACCGGTGGGGCAGACCTGCACGCACTTGCCGCAGTCGGTGCAGGCGTCCACCGCCCCCCAGGGCTGATCGAGGCCGGAGATGATCCGGCAGTGTTCGCCCCGCCAGCCCACATCCCAGACGTGGGCCCCCTCCACCTCAGCGCAGACGCGCACGCAACGGGTGCAGAGGATGCAGCGGTTGTGATCGAGGCCGAACAGGGGGTGGGAGAGATCCACCGATCGCGATGGGAAGCGGTAGGGCAGGCGGGAGTGGTCCATGCCCACGGCCACAGCCAGGTCCTGCAGTTCGCAGTGGCCGTTGGCCACGCAGATGGCACAGACGTGATTGCCTTCAGTGAACAGCAGTTCGATCACGGTGCGGCGCAGCTCCGCCAGCCGGGGGCTGCTGGTGCGCACCACCATGCCGTCGGCCGCGGCCGTGACGCAGGCGGGCTGCAACCTCGAATCGCCGTCGATCTCCACCAGGCAGAGGCGGCAGGCGGCCACCGGACTCAGCCCCTCCAGGTGGCAGAGGGTGGGGATGGCGCTGCCCCCGGCGCGGGCCGCCTCCAGCAGGGTGGCGCCGCTGGCTGTGGCGACGCTGCGGCCATCGATCGTGAGGGTGATGACCGTCATGGGGCAGCGCTCGCGCCGGGCTGCAGCAGGGCGAGGAAGTCGCCGCGGAAATGGCGCAGGGCGCTGAGCACCGGCCTCGGGGCGCTCTGGCCCAGGCCGCAGAGGCTGGTGTCGGCGACCATGTGGCAGAGCGATTCCAGTTGCACGAGATCAGCGGCGGTGGCGCGCCGCCCCAGGTGTTTGCGCAGCAGATCGTGCAGCTGCACCGTGCCGGCGCGGCAGGGCACGCACTTGCCGCAGGATTCCTCCCGGCAGAAGCCCATGAAGAAGGCCGCCAGGTCCACCATGTCGGTGGTCTGATCGAGCACCACCATGCCGCCGGAGCCCATGATCGTGCCCAGCTCCTTGAGCGATTCGTAGTCGACCGGCGTGTCCAGATGCTTCGCCGGCACGCAGCCGCCCGACGGGCCGCCGGTCTGGACGGCCTTGATGGGGACCCCGCCCGGCGCGCCGCCGCCCATCTGCTCGACCACCGTCGCCAGGGGGGTGCCCATGGGCACCTCCAGCACCCCGGCCAGGCGCACGTGGCCGGTGAGCGAGAACACCTTCGTGCCGGTACTGGTGGGGGTGCCGATGGCGGCGAACCAGTCGGCGCCTTCGCGCAGGATCGGCACCACGTTGGCGAAGGTTTCGACGTTGTTGATCAAGGTGGGGCGGCCCCAGAGGCCGTGCTCCGCCGGGTAGGGGGGGCGTGGCCGCGGTGTGCCCCGGCCGCCCTCGATCGAATGGATCAGCGCCGTTTCCTCGCCGCAGACATAGGCCCCGGCGCCCACCCGCAGCTCAAGGGAGACATCGCCGAGCAGATCGCGCCCGCGGGCCTGCTCGATCGCCCGGCGCAGGTGGGCGATCGCCAGGTCGTACTCGGCGCGGATGTAGATGAAGCCCAGACGGGCGCCGACGGCGTAGGCGGCGATCGCCATTCCCTCCAGCACCCGGTGGGGATCGCCTTCGAGCACGGTGCGGTCCATGAAGGCGCCGGGGTCACCCTCATCGGCGTTGCAGACCACCACCTTGTCGGGGCCGGCCATGGCCGCCACCAGCTGCCATTTCCGGCCGGTGGGGTAGCCGGCTCCGCCGCGTCCGCGCAGGCCGCTGCGGCGGATCTGCTCGATCACCTGCTCGGGGCTCACGCCGGCGCGCAGACGCTTCAACTGGACATAAGCGCCGGCGGCGATCGCCTCGTCGAGGTTTTCGGGGTCGAGCTGGCCGCAGTTCTCCAGCACGATGCGCCTCTGCAGCTTGAAGAAGGGGTGCTCCGGATCAAGTCGCTGGGCGGTGGCTGGTCTCCAGGTGTCGAGGGCACCAGTGTCCAGTGCACCAGCAGCGAGGGCGTCAATCAGGCCATCGGCATCGGCGAGCGTCACACCGCCGTAGATCACACCGCCACCCTGATCACCGCCACCCCGATCAGCGCCGGAATCGAGAGCCAGCAGGGGGCCGGCGCCGCACGGCCCGAGGCAGCCGACGCTGCGCAGCCGCAGCCGCTGGGCCAGGCCTCGTTCGGCGAGGGACGTCTCCAGATGGGAGCGGATCGCTTCGCTGCCGCAGGCTCGGCAGCCCGCCGCCGCGCAGAGCCGCAGACTCGCCGGCGCCCCCGGGGCCGCAGACCCGCTCATCGCGGAAGCGCCCGCAGCCGCTGGAGCAGGGAGGTCGCGCTCTGGTGGGTCCAGACGGTGCCGTCCACCACCACCAAGGGCGCGCCGCCGCAGGTGCCCAGGCAGCGCACACGGCTCAACTCGAATCCCGCCGTCTGGTCGCCTTCCGCCCCTCGCCCTGCCAGTGCCGCCAGCAGCCCATCGGCGCCCTTCACGTGGCAGGCGGTGCCGGTGCAGACCACCAGCTGATGGGGGGCCGGTGGCTGGAAGCGAAACAGGTGATAGAAGCTGGCCGTGCCGTAGACGCGGCTGAGGGGCAGCTCCAGCGCCACCGCCAGGTGACGCAGCAACGGCCCGCTGAGGTGGCCGTAGAGCTCCTGGGCGCGGTTGAGCAGTTCGATCAGGGCGGAGGGCTGGCGGTGGCACTCCCGCAGGCTGGGCTCCAGCTCGGCGAACGTCTCGGTGCTGGCTTTGGTGCTGGCTTCGGTATTGGCATCGCTCACGGCCTGGACCCGGCGCTTTCGTCACCATAAGCAGATCTGTTGCCGCTGTCCGCCGCCGCTTCACAGGACTAGAACGTGGTCAGCCACCCGTTCGCGCTGCCATGGCTTCGTACACGATCAGCCTCGAAGACGGTCGCAGCTTCAGCTGTGGCGACGATCAATACATCCTCGATGCCGCTGAGGAAAAGGGCGTCGATCTGCCCTGTTCCTGCCGTGCCGGCGCCTGCAGCACCTGCGCCGGCCAGGTGCTCGCCGGCAGCGTCGACCAGGCGGATCAGAGCTTTCTCGACGACGATCAGATCGCCCAGGGCTATGCCCTGCTCTGCGTCAGCTACCCGCTGGCCGATTGCACCATCCGCGCGGGCGTGCAGGCGGAGCTTTGATTGCTGCGCTCCCCACCGGGCGCCTCAAGGTTTCTGGGCGGGCTTGGGCAGCACCTGATCCACGCATTCGGTGGTGGCGTAGCGGCGGTTGGTGGTGCAGGTCTGCACCTTGATGAACGCGCCGGTGACGCGGTCGGTGGTGGTGCAGGTTTCGATCGCCCAGGCTTCGGCTCCGCTGAGGGGATCGCGGTTGGTGGCCTCACGGCGGCAGTCGGTGATCGGCTGGGCCAGGGCCCCTGGGGCGCTGAGCGCCAGCAGGCCCGCCACAGGCACCATGGCCGCCAGCGGCAGCAGGGCCGCCAGGCGGCGGGCGAGAACAACGAGCGTTTCAGGTGCCTGGGCTTGGGCCCTGGTGCGATGGCGAAGGTTCATGGGCTTCGAGTCGACGCCGGGCGTCCTTGATCGCCAGAGTCTGGCCGACATGGGTCCCCAGCACGGAGCCGGCCGTGATCAGCCCTGCGAGCGCCCATTCCAGGCCTGAACCATGGAGGGGCGATCCGCCCAGGTGATCGGGCAGGGAGCGGCGCAGGCAGTCACGGACCTGGCGCTCCAGCTGGTCCGGGGGGGCGAGCGGGTCGAGGAAGGCCAGGCACTCGAGGCTTGCCGAAGGATGGCCCAGGGCCCCGTAGCCGATGCCCGCGAGTCCCAGGCCCGCCAACAGGCCCACGGAGGCCCCGATCATCGGCGTGATCGTGCGCCGACTGATGGCGTAGTAGAGCTGCGCGGCAAGACCTGCCGCCGGAACGTTCTGGGCGAGGGCCCACAGCCAGGTGCCCAGGGGGCGTTCCTTGAGGCGGAGCCGGTAGGCCGTGGCGTAGGGCAGCGGCGCTCGCGTAGAGGCCGGCTCGGGGGCGGTCATCGCGAGGCTGTCATCGTCGGGCGTTTCGCGGCCGTTTCGCGGCCGTTGTGGCTGACGCCCCCTGTGTGATTCGAACACACGACCGGCTGCTTAGAAGGCAGCTGCTCTATCCAGCTGAGCTAAGGGAGCAGGGCCCCACTTGGGGCTTCAGCATTGTGACAGTCCTGTTGTTTCGGCCGCCCGTGGCCCCTGGAAGTATTGAGTTCCATCGGATCCTGTTCACCGCTGACTTGAACCTTGGCCTGGCTGGGCCAGGATGAGAACCAGGCGGAATCTGAGCCATGGCACGTTCTGGCGATTTACCGCCCCGCCGTCACAAGCGTCATCCCCTTCCGGCCACCCTCGCCATGGTCGAGGCGGAATTCCACGACACCCAAGGCGACCGGCAGATCGGCCAACTCTGGGACGTCAGTTCAGCGGGTGCGTGCCTGCAGTTGCGCCAGCATGTGCCCATCTCCGAGAACGCCCTCGGCCTGTTGCTGCTGCATCATCCCTTCAGTTCCGATCAGTTTTCTCTGCCCGTCCAGGTGTGCTGGTCGTGCCCAGCCCGTCACGTCACCTTCCTGGGTCTGGTGTTTTCCGATGGCCTTCTGGGGCCCGGCACGTTCCTGGATGACTACATGAAGGCCTCCTGGGTGGACCGGATGCAGGTTTACCGGGAAGCTGGTGGTAATTGAATTGCCCTCGGGGCTGCGATGACCGGTTCCGGGCCAGAGATCCCCCGCCGCCATCAGCGGTACATTTTGCCCTCAGCCCTGGCGTCGGTGGTTGGGCATTTCTCTCCGGAAGCACAGGAGGAGACTCTTGAGGGCAAGATGTGGGACATCAGCCCCCTGGGGGCCTGCCTGGTGGTCCCGAGCCGCGTGGGTACCGGGGTGGGCTGCCGCGGCGAGCTGCTGGTGTGCGATCCCCACAGCCCAGCTCAGCTCATATTGGTGGTGGAGCTGCGCTGGATCGAGCCCGCCCCCCAGGCCACCTTCATGGGCCTGATGTTCATCGGCGGTCGGCTGCCGCAGAAGAGCTTTCTCACGCCCTACTTCAAGGTGTCCTGGGTGGATGCGATGCAGGTGCGCCGGCTGGATGATCTGCGTTAGGTCACCGGCAGGAACCTCAGGCGCCCATTGCAATTAAGGTGGTTGGCTGAGCGAATGTGTTTCATGGCGGTCACCCGGCTCAGCGACAGCCAGAAACAGGAGCTGGTGGCGCGCTTCCGGGCGGGCGAGGCCACCTTGGTGCTGGCGGAGGCCTACGGCTGCAGCCCCAACACCGTCAGCCGGGTGGTCAAGGCGGCCCTGGATCCTGCTACCTACGCAGAGATCAAACTGCAGCGCTCCCGGGGGGCTGCGGCCCCCGGGCAGCTGCCGCTGATGCCCGAGGCCAGTTCATTGCCCCTGGGGGCCGAAGCCTTTGAAGATCCCCTCGATCTTCTTGATCCGTTGGAGCCCTTGGATCCGCTCCCTGGGGAGGAGACCGAGTCTCTGGAGAGCGATCCACACCTGGTGCTGGCCATCGATGACGCCGATGATTTTGGCGAGGATGCCCAGGACGATCCCGATCTCGATGGCGAGGACGACTCTGAGCCCTTCGAGGCCAGCGAGTTCGTCACCGTGGCGGTGGTGGGCCAGCCGATCGAGGAACGGCCCCCCGCCTCGGCCCAGCCCCTCAGCGGCGTCGAGCTGCCCAGCAGCGTCTACCTGCTCGTGGACAAGACCGTGGAACTGCAGGCCCGCCCGCTCACGGATTTCCCCGAGCTGGGCTCGCTCAGCGCCGATGAACGCGATCGCCAGGCCCTGGCGGTGTTCGCCAACCCGCGCCAGGCCAAGCGCCACTGCGGCCGCAGCCAGCGCGTGATCAAGGTGCCCGACAGCGGTGTGCTCGAGCGCACGGCCCCCTACCTGCTCTCCCAGGGCATCAGCCGCCTGGTGCTGGAGGGTTCTCTCTACGCGTTGCCCGGCTCCTGATCGCGGTCTGATTCCGATCCCGGCAGCAGCAGGGCCGCGCTGACACCGCCGCTGATCACCCCCACCACCAGCGCCAGGCCCACCAGGAAGCCGCTGGGGAGCGGCGCCACATTGCGGCCCAGTCCCAGCTGCAGGCTGGGCCGATCACTCAGGTTCTGGGCCCCGAGGCAGAGAATCAGCAGCAGCAGCAGGCCCCCCCCGGCGCTGGCGAGCAGCAGGCGCAGGCGCAGCAGCATCAGGGTTCCCCGTTCCGGTGCAACAAACCGTAGAGGGTCCGGCGTGAGAGGCCCGTGGCCTCCGCCAGCTGGCGGGCCGCATCCCGGGGACTGGCGCCCGCCGCCACCCGCCGCTGCAGTTCCGCCAGCAGCTCCTGTTCATCAGGGGCTGCTTCGATCACCGGCGGCGCTCCGCCGAGCACCAGGGTGCATTCCCCGAGCGCAGGGGTGCCCCTGAAATGGACCAGGGCGGCGCCCACCGTGGGGCCGATCTGCTGCTCGTGGCGCTTGGTGAGTTCCCGGGCCACCTGCAAGGGGCGGTCTCCCAGCGCTTCGAGCAGATCCTCCAGCAGCTCCAGCAGCCGGTGGGGGGCCTCATAGAGCACGAGGGTGCGTGGCTCATCGGCCAGCTCCTTCAGCCGCGCCCGGCGCGGGTTGCGCTTGGGCGGAAGGAAGCCCTCGAAGCAGAAGCGGCCGCTGGGCAGGCCGCTGCTCACCAGGGCCGTGGTCAGGGCGCAGGGGCCTGGGATGCAGATCACCGTGCGGCCGGCCGCGCGCGCCGCCGCCACCAGTTCCTCGCCGGGGTCGCAGATGCCGGGCAGGCCCGCATCGCTGATCACCGCCAGCCGCTCACCCCGCTCCAGGGCCTCCAGCAGCTGGGGGATGCGGGCCAGGTGGTTGTGGGCGTGGAAGCTGATCAGCTTCGAGCGGATGCCGAACCCCGCCAGCAGCAAGCCGCTGTGGCGGGTGTCTTCGCAGGCGATGCGGTCCACACCGGCGAGCACCTTGAGGGCCCGGGGGGAGAGGTCGTCACGGTTGCCGATCGGCGTGCCCACCAGGTAGAGGACGCCGGCGGCGGGTTCCAGGTCCTGCACAATGCACCGATGAGCGCTTCCATGATGCCGGCCGCCGCGGCCATGCCCCCCGGCGTTGACCCCGAGGGGCTGTTTCAAGAGCTGCGTCGCTTGAGCTGGGGCGCGGCGGACATCCTGCGGGCCTATGCCCGCGGCGAGCAGCCGCCCCATGGATTCCCCCGTGCCCTGAGCGTGGAGGAGGGCGGCGAAGGGCCCGTGTCAGCGGCGGATCTGGCGGTGAACAGTTGGTTGCTGGAAGGATTGGCCGCCGCCTTCCCGCAGGCCGGCTGGACCGTGCTCAGCGAGGAGACCGCCGCTGAGCAGCTCTATGCTGGCGAACCCCTGGCGGCCGAGTGGCTGTGGATCCTCGATCCCCTCGATGGCACCAAGGATTTTCTGCAGGGCAGCGGTGAGTACGCCGTGCATCTGGCCCTGGTGAAGGACCATCGCCCGGTGCTGGGGGTGGTGTTGCTGCCCGAGCTCGACGAGCTCTGGATCGGCTGGCTCGGCGCCGATGGCAGCGGCCGCGCCTGGCGGGAGGACCGCTCCGGCGGGCAGTTCCCGCCCGCCCTGAGTGGCCGCCGCGAGCTAAGCGAGCTGGTGCTGGTGGCCAGCCGCAATCACCGCGACCAGCGGCTCGAGCAACTTCTTGAGGCCCTGGCCCTGGGCGACACCAAGGCGATCGGCAGCGTCGGCGGCAAGGTGGCGACGATTCTGCGCGGCGAAACCGACCTCTACATCTCGCTCTCTGGCAGCAGTGCCCCCAAGGACTGGGACATGGCGGCACCGGAAGCGGTGCTGATCGCCGCCGGTGGAGCCTTCAGCCATGCCGACGGCCGCCCCCTCTCCTACAACGATGGCGACGTGCGCCAGGCCGGTTGCCTGGTGGCCAGCCATGGCCTCAGCCACGGGAGGATCTGCGATCGGGCCGTGACGGCGCTGGCGCAGATCGATCCCGGCTTCGCGGTGTAGCCCCCCGCAGGGGGTCAGGCGGTGACGGCCACGGGCTCTTCCTGGTCGACGCCGCGCAGGGTGAGGTTGATGCGGCCGCGGTTGTCGATTTCGCGCACGCGCACGCGCACCTGATCGCCCACCTTGATCACATCTTCGACCTTCTCCACCCGGGCTTCGGAGAGCTGGGAGATGTGGATCATCCCCTCCTTGCCGGGCAGGATCTCGACGAAGGCGCCGATCGGGATCACGCGGGTGACGTGACCGCTGAACTGCTCCCCTTCGCTGATGCGGCGGGTGAGGCCCTCGATGATCCGCTGGGCTTCCTCGGCGGCGGAGCCGTCATGGCTGGCGATCGTGACGATGCCGCCGTCCTGGATGTCGATCTTGGTGTTGGTGCGCTCGGTGATGCCCTTGATCGTGCGGCCACCGGGGCCGATCACGGTGCCGATCAACTCGGGGTCGATGCGGAAGCTGAGCAGCCGCGGGGCGTGGGGCGAGAGGGTGTCGCGCGGCTTGTCGATCGCCTCGAGCATCTTGCCGAGAATGTGCAGCCGGGCCGGGCGGGCCTGGTTGACGGCCTCAGCGATGGTCTTGACCGCCAGACCGGCCATCTTCATGTCCATCTGAAGGGCGGTGATGCCCTTTTCGGTGCCGGCCACCTTGAAGTCCATGTCACCGAGGAAGTCTTCGATGCCCTGGATGTCGGTGAGGATGCGCACCTCCTCGCCCTCCTTGATCAGGCCCATGGCGGCGCCGCCGACGGGGGCCTTGAGGGGCACGCCCGCATCCAGCAGCGCCAGGGTGCTGCCGCACACCGAGGCCATGGAGGTGGAGCCGTTGGAGCTCAGGCACTCCGAGACCACGCGCAGCACGTAGGGGAAGTCTTCCTTGGCGGGCAGCACGGGCACCAGGGCCCGTTCGGCGAGGGCGCCGTGGCCGATCTCGCGGCGGCCGGGGGAGCGCATCGGCCGGGTTTCACCGACGGAGTAGGGGGGGAAGTTGTAGTGGTGCAGGTAGGTCTTCTCGCTGGACGGGTTGAGGTCGTCCAGTTCCTGGGCATCGCTGGGGGTGCCCAAGGTGGCGGTGGAGAGCACCTGGGTGAGCCCGCGCTGGAACAGGCCGGAGCCATGCACGCGCTTGGGCAGCACGCTGACGGCGGCGGTGATCGGGCGCACCTGGTCGAGGTCGCGGCCATCGACGCGCTTGCCCTCGTTGATGATCTGGGCGCGCATCATCTTCTTGGTGACACCTTTGTAGGTGTTGCCCAGGGCCTTGCCCGCGGCGGCCAGGCGGATCGGGTCGTCGTCGCCGAGGGTGGCGATCTTGGCAGCCACTTCGCCCTTGAGGACGTCGAGCTTGGCGTCGCGCTCAGGCTTGGTGAGGCTGTACTGCTTGAGCACCTCGGCGATGCCGGCGCCACATTCCTGCTCAAGGAAGTTGGGCAGGGCCGGGTCTTCGATCTTGGTCTCGGGGATCACCTGCTCGATGCCCAGATCGCTGAGCAGCTTGAGCTGGGCCTTGATCAGCTCGCCCACGGCCTCATAGCCGAAGTCGATCGCTTCGATCACATCCTGCTCGGGCAGCTGGTTGGCGCCCGCCTCCACCATCACCACGCCGGAGGGGGTGCCGGCCACCACCAGATCGAGCTCGCTGCGCTCGATTTCCCGGTAGCTGGGGTTGAGCACGAAGTCGTCGCCGAGCAGGCCCACGCGCACGGCCGCCATCGGGCCGCTGAAGGGCATGCGGGCGAGCAGGCAGGCGATCGAGGCGCCGGTGACGGCGAGCACATCGGGCGGCACCCGCTCATCGAGGGAGAGGGTGGTGGCGACCACCTGGATGTCGTCGCGCAGCCAGGAGGGGAACAGGGGCCGCAGGGGGCGATCGATCAGGCGGGTGGTGAGGATGGCGCGCTCGGGGGGGCGGGCCTCACGGCGGAAGAAGCTGCCGGGGATGCGACCGGCGGCGTACAAGCGCTCTTCGTAGTCGCAGGTGAGCGGGAGGAAATCAATGCCTTCGCGGCCCTTGGCACGCGTGGCCGTCACCAGCACGGAGGTATCACCGCATTCAACCAGTACCGAACCCCCGGCCTGGGGGGCATACAAACCTGTGGTCAGCCGGATCTCCCGACCATCGAAGGAGACCGTCTGAATGTGTCCTGACACGTGCGCTTATGTCCGTTTTGTTGTCAAATGCCATTCTCGCATTCGGTGTGAACTCCCCGTGATGGGGCGCAAAAAAGGGGCCCCCAACGGGGACCCCTCCTGGCTCAGCTTGGGCGGCGGGGCCGCCGGCTGGTTCACCAGCTGGATTTGGTGACGCCGGGGAGCAGGCCCTTGTGGGCACGCTCGCGCAGCTGGTTGCGGCAGAGGCCGAAATCGCGGTAGTAGCCCCGGGGCTTGCCGGTGGCCCAGCAGCGGTTGCGCACGCGGTTGGGGGCGCTGTTGCGGGGCAGGCCCTGGATCTTGCGGTGGATCTCAAGGCGCGCCATCGGATCAGCCGCCGCCCCGAAGGCCTCCATG
The DNA here is from genome assembly GCF_024346315.1 of Cyanobium sp. ATX 6F1. Lineage (NCBI taxonomy): Bacteria > Bacillati > Cyanobacteriota > Cyanophyceae > Synechococcales > Prochlorococcaceae > Cyanobium > Cyanobium sp. ATX 6F1. The sequence goes on along the minus strand of NZ_JAGQCS010000001.1, from coordinate 314,123 downwards.
AGCGCAGCGCGCTTCACAGAGAAGCGCTCGACCATCTTCTTGCGCTTCACATCACGCGCGATCATCGACTTCTTCGCCATGCGGCTGGGGCTGGGTAGCAGGAGATTGCTGAGCTTACCGCCCCGGCGGATGGCTGGGGCAGAGGTCGGCCAGGGGGCAGCCGTCGCAGGCGGGTTTGCGGGCGTTGCAGACGGCGCGGCCGTGGAAGATCAGGCGGATCGAGAAGGTTTCCCACATCGGCTGGGGCAGCAGCTTCATCAGCTCCGGCTCGATCCGGCGCGGGTCGCTCTGTTTGGTGAGCCCGAGGCGGTTGCTGAGCCGTTTGACGTGGGTGTCGACCGTGACCCCGGCGTTGATGCCGAAGGCGTGGGCCAGCACCACATTGGCGGTCTTGCGCGCCACACCGGGCAGCTCCAGCAGCTCCTCCATCGAGCGCGGCACCGCGCCGCCGTGGCGCTCCATCAGCAGGCGCGAGCTGGCGACGATGTTCTTGGCCTTGTTGCGAAAGAAGCCCGTGGATTTCACATAGGGCTCCACAGCGAGGCCGGTCACCGCGGCCGCGGCGGCCGCATCGGGAAAGCGCTCGAACAGGGCCGGGGTGACCTTGTTGACGCGCTCGTCGGTGCACTGGGCCGAGAGCATGGTGGCGACCAGCAGCTCCCAGGGGGTGCGCCAATCAAGCGAGCAGGTGGCCTCGGGGTAGAGCTCCCCCAGGCGCTCGAGGATCAGCGGCGCCCGGGTGCGGGCGCTGGGGAAACGGGGCATGGTCGGGTGGCTTGGGGGAGGCCTGGCGGGCGCGATCAGCGGGGGATCAGTGGTTGAGCAGTTGCTGCACCAGCGGCAGCTGGGAGGTGTCCTTGACGATCAGCACCACGCTCAGGCTCACCAGCAGCACGAAGCCCGATTGGAGGAAGGCCATCTGGAGGCGCTCGGGAATCGGCTTGCCGCGCACGCCCTCGAGCAGCAGCAGCAGGAACTGGCCGCCATCGAGCAGGGGCAGGGGCAGGGCGTTGAGCACCGCCAGGTTGATGGAGATCAAGGCGGTGTACACGAACAGGCTGCTGCCGCCCTGCTTGGCCAGCGAGGCCCCCATCTGAACGATCTTCACCGGCCCGGACACCTGGCCGGCGGTCTCGCCGAAGTGGGTGGCGAGGGTCACGAAGCCATCGACGGTGCGGCCGAGCAGCTGGGAGAACTCCCGGTTGGCCTGGCCGATCAACTCCAGGGGGCTGCTGGGGGCGCGGAAGGATTCCGTGCCATTGGGTTGCAGCTGGGCGCCGATGCGGCCGCTGCCGCTGCGCTCGACCGGGGTGAGGCGCAGGGGAATTCGCCGGCCCTCCCGCTCCACCTCAAGCTGCAGCGCCTGGCCGGGGGCGCCCTTGATCTGCTCCACCACCCCGACCACGGCCTCCTGGCCGCCGGCGATCGCGCTGCCCCCGAGCGCCACGATCCGATCACCCGCCAGCAGGCCGGCGCTGGCGGCCGCCTGGCCCGGTTGGACGGCCACCACCAGCACCCCGGGGGTGGCGCTGAAGCCCGAGGGGATGCCCAGCACCAGGCCCTGGCCCAGCAGCACCGCGTAGGCCAGCAGCAGGTTGGCGAGCACGCCAGCGGCGATCACCAGGGCCCGCTGGGGCAACGGCCGGTTGCGCAGCAGATCCGGGTCATCGCTGGGGATGCCGCTGTCCTCGTCGTCATCGGGGAAGGCCACGAAGCCGCCGAGCGGAAGGGCGCGCAGGGCGAACTGCACGCCCCGGCGTTGGCGCTCGAGCAGCACCGGCCCGAAGCCGATCGAGAAGCTGCTGACGCGGATGCCCTGCCAGGTGGCGGCAAAGAAGTGGCCCGCCTCATGCACGACGATCAGGCCCGCCAGGATCGCCAGTGCGGTGAGGACGCCCATCCAGTGACAGCTCGTGAGAATGGTTGAGTCTGGCGCAGTGGCTCAGGCTTCCGCTGTGATCCGCTCAGCGCCGAAATAGCTCCATAGCGCCGCCGGCAGGGCCACCGAGCCATCGCCCTGTTGGCCGTGCTCCAGCAGGGCGGCCATGGTGCGGCCGATCGCCAGGCCGCTGCCGTTGAGGGTGTGCAGCAGCTGGGTGCTTTTCCCTTCTTTGAAACGGATGGCGGAGCGGCGGGCCTGGAAGTCGGCGCAGGTGCTGCAGCTGGAGATCTCCCGGTAGGTGCCCGCCCCCGCCAGCCAGACCTCCAGATCGAAGGTGCGGGCGGCGGAGAAGCCCAGATCGCCCGTGCAGAGCTCGATGCGGCGGTAGGGCAACTCCAGGGCTTCGAGCACCGCCTCGGCATCGCCGGTGAGCTGCTCGTGGGCGGCGTCTGAGTGCTCGGGATGGCTGAACCAATACAGCTCAACCTTGTGGAACTGGTGCAGACGGATCAGGCCCTTGGTGTCGCGGCCGTAGGAGCCGGCCTCGCGCCGGAAGCAGGGGGTGAAGGCGACATACCGCAATGGCAGCTGCTCGGCCGGGATGATCTCGTCGCGGTGCAACGCGGTGACCGGCACCTCGGCGGTGGGGGTGAGCCAGAGGTCGTCGTCGGCGCAGCGGAAGCTTTCCTCGGCGAACTTGGGCAGCTGGCCGGAACCCGTGAGGCTGGCGGAATTCACCAGGATCGGCGGCAGCACTTCGCGGTAGCCCTTGCGCGCGTGTAGGTCGATCATGAAATTGATGAGCGCCCGCTCCAGCCGCGCCCCCTGGCCCAGGAGGGTGACGAAGCGGCTCTGGGCGATGCGCACCGAGCGCTCGGTGTCGAGCAGGCCGAGCCGTTCGGCGATGGCGCCGTGCTCCAGCAGGCCCGCTTCGATCCGGGGTTTGCCCCAGCGCTTGACCTCCACGTTGTCGGCTTCGCTGACGCCTTCGGGGCTGAGGGCCGAGGGCAGGTTCGGCAGGCCCAGCAGTTGCTCGCGCAGGCGGGCGCTGAGGGTTTTCTCCTCCTCATCAAGCACGGAGACCTGCTGTTTGAGCCGGTTGCCCTGCTCGCGCAGTTCCTTCACTTCAGGGCCAGTCGGCGCGGCGCCGGCCTGGATGCGCTGGCCCACCTCCTTGCCCACACGGTTGCCTTCGGCCTGGAGGCTGCTGAGGCGCTCTTCGAGGTCGCGCTGCTGCTGGGCGATCAGCTGCAGGCCGGTGAGATCGAGCTTGAGGCCGCGGCGCCCCAGCTGCTCCACCACCAGCTCAGGGTTCTGGCGCACCAGGCGCTGATCCAGCACGGGGCAGGCGGCAGGGGAAAGGGGAGCTTACGGGGCTGCCCTTGCTGGGCCGCAGGGCTTCAGAGCACCTGAACGACTTCGTTCACTTCGGGGATTTCCTCGCGCAGCTTGCGCTCGATGCCCATCTTGAGGGTCATGGTGCTGCTGGGGCAGGTGCCGCAGGCGCCCTGGAGGCGCACCTTCACGATCGGGCCGTCGATCTCGACGATCTCGACGTTGCCGCCATCGGCCATCAGGTAGGGGCGCAACTCATCGAGCACCCGCTCGACGTTCTCGATCGTGAGCGCGCGGGGGTCGTTAACGGTTTCGGTGCTCATGGGAATTTGGCGCGATGGACTGAGCTTAGGGAGGCACCTCCATGGCTGACGGATGGGCCTGGGAGCTCGCTTCGCCTTCAGCGCTCGTTCAACGCCCGCAGAACCGGCGCTGACCGCTGAATCAAGCGTTGGAGCTGGGGGCAACCGTTGCAGGCAGGGGCCTACAGGCCGAGCCCGCGCCGGGCGGCCTCCAGATCGGAGCGCGTGTCGGCCGGATCGCTGGAGCAAAGGGGAAGCTTCAGGTTGGAGAGCAGCTCCAGGAAGCGGGGCAGCGGCAGGTCGGCGAGGCGAGCGGCGGCGGCGGTGGAAATCGAACCGGACTGGATCAGGGTCAGGGTCACGCCTAGGTGGGCCAGGTGCTGGGGACTAGCCCTCTGATTCCTAGGATCGGCCCCACTGGTTTCCCTGAGCGGGCTTTCAAGGCGCGATGACCGACGTTCCCGTTTCACGGATCCGCAATTTCTGCATCATTGCCCACATCGACCACGGCAAATCGACCCTGGCCGACCGGCTGCTGCAGGCCACCGGCACCGTGGCGGCGCGGGACATGCAGGCCCAGTTCCTCGACAACATGGAGCTGGAGCGCGAGCGCGGCATCACGATCAAGCTCCAGGCGGCGCGGATGGAGTACACCGCCGCCGATGGCGAGGTGTACATCCTCAACCTGATCGACACCCCCGGCCACGTCGATTTCTCCTACGAGGTGAGCCGCTCGCTGCAGGCCTGCGAGGGGGCGTTGCTGGTGGTGGATGCCAGCCAGGGGGTGGAGGCCCAGACCCTGGCGAACGTGTATCTGGCGATGGGGAACGATCTGGAGATCATCCCGGTGCTCAACAAGATCGACCTGCCCGGAGCTGATCCAGCGCGCATCAGCGAGGAGATCGAGTCGATCATCGGCCTCGACACCTCGAATGCGATCCCCTGCTCCGCCAAGACGGGCCTGGGAATCCCCGAGATCCTGCAGGCGGTGGTCGACCGGGTGCCGCCGCCGCCCGATCGGGTGAATGAACCGCTGCGGGCGCTGATCTTCGATTCCTACTACGACGCCTACCGGGGGGTGATCGTTTACTTCCGGGTGATCAGCGGACGGATCGCCCGCAAAGACAAGGTGCTGCTGATGGCCAGCGGCAAGACCGTCGAGCTCGATGAGGTGGGGGTGATGGCGCCGGATCAGCGCCAGGTGGAGAGCCTCCATGCCGGTGAGGTGGGCTACCTGGCGGCCTCGATCAAGGCGGTGGCCGATGCCCGCGTGGGCGACACGATCACTCTGCTGGCCGATCCGGCCGATGCGCCCCTGCCGGGCTACGCCGAGGCCAAGCCGATGGTGTTCTGCGGCCTGTTCCCCACCGACGCCGACCAGTACCCGGATCTGCGCGAGGCGCTCGATCGACTGCAACTCTCCGATGCGGCGCTGAAATACGAGCCCGAAACCAGCAGCGCCATGGGCTTCGGGTTCCGCTGTGGTTTTCTGGGGCTGCTGCACATGGAGATCGTGCAGGAGCGCCTGGAGCGCGAATACGACCTGGATCTGATCGTGACGGCGCCGTCGGTGATCTACCAGGTGAACATGATCGATGGCTCCACGATGCTGGTGGACAACCCGGCGACCCTGCCCGATCCACAGCAACGCGAATCGATCGAAGAGCCCTACGTGAAGCTCGAGATCTACACCCCCAACACCTACAACGGGGCGCTGATGGAGCTGTGCCAGGAGCGCCGGGGCGAGTTCATCGACATGAAATACATCACCCCGGAGCGGGTGACGCTGCACTACGAGATGCCGCTGGCGGAGGTGGTGACCGATTTCTTCGATCAGATGAAGAGCCGCACCAAGGGCTACGCCTCGATGGAGTACAGCCTGATCGGCTACCGCAGGAACGAACTGGTGCGCCTCGATGTGCTGATCAACGCCGAGAAGGCCGATCCGCTCACCACGATCGTGCACCGCGACAAGGCCTACAACGTGGGCAAGGGGCTGGTGGAGAAGCTCAAGGAACTGATCCCGCGCCAGCAGTTCAAGATTCCGATCCAGGCCTCGATCGGCAGCCGCATCATCGCTTCCGAAAGCATCAGCGCGATCCGCAAAGACGTGCTCGCCAAGTGCTACGGCGGCGACATCAGCCGCAAAAAAAAGCTGCTGTCGAAGCAGGCCAAGGGCAAGAAACGCATGAAGGCGATGGGCAAGGTGGACGTGCCCCAGGAGGCGTTCATGGCGGTGCTGAAGTTGAACCAGTGATGGATTGATCGATGGGATCACGGGCAGGCGATTGGCTCCAACAGGCCGGACGAGACCTGGAGCAGGCCCAGTCCTCGATGGAGGCCGAACGTCATGAGTGGGCTTGCTTCGCGGCCCACCAGGCCACGGAGAAGGCGCTGAAGGCTCTCAACCTGGCCCTCGATCAACAGGCCTGGGGGCACACCCTCACGCGGCTCTGGTCGTTGGTGCCTGCGCAGGAAGCCTGGCGGCCGGCCCCCCCGGATGGGCTTGAAGATCGCCTGCGCCTGTTGGATGGCTTCTACATCCCGACGCGCTATCCCGACAGCTATCCGGACGGCACACCCGGTGAACATTTTGGCAAACTACAGAGTGAACAAGCGTTGTTCCATGCCCGCGCTGTCGTCGACTGGATCCGTGCTGCGCTGGCCGAGCGCGGCTGAGGTGCTGGCCCAGGCGGAGCGCTGGGCGCGGCAGCAGGCCGCGGACCACAGCGATCTGCAGGCGGTGGGAGTGTTTGGCTCCTACGGACGCGGCGATGCCGGTGTGGGCAGCGACCTGGATCTGGTACTCGTGCTCGAGAGCTGTGAGTTGCCGATTTGGGAGCGGTTGCGGCGCTGGGATACCGCCCCTCTGCCACTGGCGACGGATCTGCTGGTGTACTCACGCCAGGAATGGGACACCTTGCCCCAATGGAACCCGCGCCTGGCCCAGGTTCTCGGCACGGAAACGCGCTGGCTGATTCCGCTCTGACGTTGAAGCCGTCGCTCCAGCGGCATGGGCAGGGCTGGCGGCACCGGCAGAATTGGAAGTGGAAACTCCAAAAAGGCGGCGGATCTGGCGGCCCTGATGACGTCGGTAGCCTGAAGGTCACCAGGCGGATGGTTCATGACGCTGGCCCCTCCAAGCCCAGGGCCCGTTCTGCAACCTCTGCAGCTGCCGTGGGATCTGCGGCTCAATGCCGATCAGTTTGAGCGGGTGTGCCAGGCCAATCCCGATGCGGTGCTGGAACTGACGGCCGATGGCGAGCTGATCGCCATGACCCCCACCGGCAGCGAAACCGGCGCCCGCAACAACGAGCTGTGCTTCCAGCTCAAGCGCTTCGCGAAGGCCTCGGGCGGCTGGCAAGGGTTCGACAGCTCCACCGGCTTCCGCCTGCCGGACGGCTCGGTGCTGAGCCCCGATGCCTCCTTGGTACGCATGGATCGCTGGCAGGCCCTCAGCCCGGAGCAACGCCGGGGCTTCGCCCCCCTCTGCCCCGAGTTGGTGGTCGAACTGGCCCGCGCCTCAGACGAGGGGAGCCGCGGCGTCAGCGCCCTGCGCCAGAAGATGGAGACCTACCGGGCCAATGGGGCCCAGCTGGGTTGGTTATTGCTTCCCGAGCAACGGGCCGTGGAGATCTGGCGTGCTGGCGCCACCAGCTCCGAGCGCCAGGGCGGCGCCGCCACGCTGGAGGGCGGCGAGCTGTTCGCCGGGTTGACGTTGGATCTGGCCCCCATCTGGGAGGTTTGAGCAGGCCCTTGGCGGTAGCCCGTCAGCCGCCCTGAGTCTTGGGACCGTTTGCCCCGATGGAACCCGCGCCTCGCCCAGGGCGAGCGAGACCGGCAGAATTGGAAGTGGAAACTCCAAAAAGGCGGCGGATATGGCGGCGGTCCAGCGATGTCTGCAGGAACCAGCCGGAAGTTTCTTCCTGTTTGGTCCCCGCGGCACCGGTAAGTCCACCTGGTTGCGCCAGGTCCACGGCACCGCCTACTGGCTCGACCTGCTCAATCCGGAGGCTCAGCGCTTGCACCAGGCCCGGCCGGAACGGTTGCGAGAGAGGCTGGCCGCCGAACCCACCATTTCCACGGTGGTGATTGATGAGGTGCAGAAGGTGCCGGCGCTACTGGATGTGGTGCATTCACTGGTGGAAGAGCGACCGGGCCTGCGGTTCGTGCTCACCGGATCGAGCGCCCGAAAGTTGCGCCGGGGCAGCTGGAACCTGCTGGCTGGTCGACTGGTGGCTGCCTCCATGCATCCCTTCCTGGCCTCAGAGCTGGGGGCCGCGTTCAGCCTGGAGCGCGCTCTGCGGATCGGACTGGTCCCCTTGGTGCTGGAAGCCGCCGACCCGGAGCAGACGCTGCGGGCCTACACCTCGTTGTACTTGAGGGAGGAGGTGCAGGCAGAGGCGCTGGTTCGCGATCTGGGCGGCTTCGCCCGGTTTCTCGAGGGCATCAGCTTCTCCCATGGATCCACTCTCAATCTCTCCGCCGTGGCAAGGGAGTGCCAGGTGGGTCGCAAAACGGTGGAGAGTTACCTCGGCATTTTGGAGGATCTGCTGCTGGCTTTCCGGGTGCCGGTGTTCAGCCGGCGAGCCCAGCGCCAACTGGTGGCCCACGAGAAGTTCTTCTACTTCGATGCCGGAGTGTTTCGCTCCCTGAGGCCCGCCGGCCCGCTGGATGCCCCCGCGGAGATCGAGGGCATGGCCCTGGAGGGATTGGTGGCCCAGCATCTGCGGGCCTGGATGGCCTATCGGGGCAGTATCGACAAGCTCTTCTACTGGCGCACCAAGGCTGGCCGGGAGGTGGATTTCGTTGTGTACGGACCCGAGAGCTTTGCGGCCCTGGAGGTGAAGCGCAGCCGCCAGGTGCACTCCCGTGATCTTCAGGGCTTGAAGGCCTTCCAGGCCGATTACCCCGAGGCGGACGTGGCCCTGCTGCATCTGGGCCCGGAGCCGCTGCGGATCGACGGCATTCTCTGCCTGCCGTGCGGCGATTTCTTGCAGGCCCTGGATCCCCAGGCGCCACTGCCGATCTAGTCGGCCCTGTCCACCCGTGGGAACGCTGAACGGGTGTTCATCCGGAGAGGTTTCCGATGCCCCGCCCCCTTCAGCGCCTGGGCCCCCCAGGCCCCCCTCGCTCCAAGACGCCCCGCCCCCGAGCTGACGCCGGATCCGTGTTGCCGTTGGCCACGGTGGCGGCGCTGGTGATGGTGCTCAGCAGCCTGTCGCTGCTCGGCACGGCCCTGGCCGGCCGCCAGGCCCAGGCCGCCGACCTGCGCCGCCTCCAGGGGGAAGACGCCCTGAACTCGGCAGCCCAACTGATCGCGGCTCAGCTGCTGCCCGGCAGCCCGCCCACCGCGAGCCTGCAGGTGCCCCTTGGGGAGGCCAATGCCACCGTTCAGCTGCTGAGCTGGCAGCCCGGGGCTGATTCGGCGTTGATGCGGCTCCAACTCCAGGCGGATCCGGCCCAACAGGCGAATCCAGCCGCACAGGCAGGACAGGCGGCGGGCCGCACCGGCAGCTTCCGGCTGATGCTTGATCCCAGCACAGCCCAGGTGCGCGGCCTGCGCATGGAGGGGCCATGAACTTCGCTGATGTGTTGGTGGGTTCGCTGGTGTTCTCGATGGCCAGCGGCAGTTCGTTGCAGCTCACCGCCGGCATGGGCCGTTCGCTCCTTGAGCAACGGGCTGACCGACAACGGAGCGAGCGGATCGAGCTGGAGTTGCTGGCCGCTGACCAACGGCTGCGCCAGGGGGCGGCCCAGATCCCAAGCGCGGACCCGGCCTGCGCCGATCCGGCGGGGCTGATGGTGGCACTGATTCAGGCGCCCCAAGCCCAGGCGCCCCTTTCAGAGCCGTTGCCAGCAGGACTCGAGCGCCGCTTGGAGGCCGTGGGCCCCCAACAGGTGCGCCTGAGCTTCATGGGGGCGGGCCCAATGACGGCACGCCAGAGGCTGTTCACACCGGCGGCCTATGGGCTGTGCGCCCCTGGGGCCTCAACGGGGGTGACGCCATGAGCCGCCCCCCCAACACCAACGCCGCCTTCACCCTGCCGGAACTGATGATCAGCGCCGCCGTGCTGGGGCTCCTGGCGGCCCTGTCTTTTGGCACGGGCGCCGAGCTGCTGGCCCGCCAGCGGGTGGAGGCCAGCGCCCGCCTGCTGCAGGAGGGCATCTTGAAAGGCCGCGCCGAAGCCGAGCGTTCCGGCCAACCCTGCGGCCTGAGCCTGGGGGCCGAGGGCTGGCAGGCACCCAGCGATGGGTCGCTGCCGGCCTGCCAGGGTGCCCTCAGTGACCTGGGCGACAACCACCGCGCCTATGGCGTGGAGTGGGCCAGCAATTTCCCGTTGAGCCTGCGCTTCAGCGCCAACGGCCTGGTGATCGATGGCGGCACGGCCGTGGTCTGGGGACGCGGCACCGGCCTGCAGCGCTGCCTGGTGATGGCGCTGCCCCTGGGGGTGCTGCGGGTGGGCCGCTACGAGGGCACACCCCAGGCGACGCTCAGCGGCAACTGCCTGCGCGATGGGGCGTCATGAGGAACGCCAAGCACCAGGCCAACGCCGGGTTCACCCTGGTGGAACTGCTGATCGCCCTGGCGCTCTCCCTTGTGGTGGGCGGCGCGATCGTGCAGGCCCTGCTGGCTAGCACCGCCCTCAGCCAGCGACTGGGCCGCCAGCTGCGCCAGCAGGAGTTTGCCCAGCGGGCCCGGCGACTGGTGGAGAGCGACCTGCGCCGGGCCGAGGCGGTGAGCGCCGATCCGGCCAGCGAGCAAACCGCCTGCAACCTGAGCGGGCGTACACCCGTGCTGCACCTGAGCCTGGGGCCCAACCGAGCGCCGATCACCTACTCCCAGGGTGCGGCGCCAAGCGCGATCTGGGGCGGCCAGGTGCTGATGCGCTGCGGGCCCGCCTTCGGGATCGACGGGGCCCAGAACCTCGACGGGGCCTGGCAGAACCGGGTGGTGCTGGATGGGATGGAGGGGGAGGAGGGGTTGAGGGAGTGGATGGAGACCGTTGCCTCCCAGCTCCAGTGAGCCGAGATCACTCGAAATCTTCAGGGTTGCAGGTGCTGAAGGTTTTGATGGCATCGGGCACCATCGCTTGTCCATGACGGATTTCGGGCGGGAGGATTTTCTCCAACTCGGCCTGGGCGCTTTCAAGATTTCGCTTGGCGTCCAGGAACTCGATGGAGTTGGGATCCCCAACCTTCATCGCACGCACCCACGGCCCCTGGACAGCAACCAATTGCTGGCTGGCAGCGATCACACGATCCTGGTGTACCTTGCAATACATGTAGCGATCCGCTCCAGTGAGAGACGGTTTTGTTAGTAGGGTTGGCGTGGGAGCTGGGGGATCTTGCCTGGGAACGATCGTCGGACCTCCTTGGGCCAGGCACTTCTGATAGGCCGCCATCTGCTGCCCGCTGATGGGCTCAGATTCGGCTTGCTGTCGGCAGGCCTGTTTGAGACGGGGGGAAAGTTCGCTCCCCTTCGGTTGACAGGCTTGAACCATCAACAGGGCCAAGGAAAGAGAAACAACAATGGCAGGTTTGCTAATCAATTTGGAATTCAATTGGTGGGATAGCTTTGGATCCTTGTCCGAGCAGCGCTGGAGAGACCTGTATAAGTAGTACCCCTGGAATCGGTGAGGGTCATCGTGTAGACAGGGTCTCTGGAGTTGGCGGCAGACGGAGTAAAGCTACTGACGTTTTCTGCAAGGGTGGAGGTGCCACTCCCCGCTCCGAGTGAGCCGTTATCATTGATCGGAGGGCCAGTCCGCTGCAGATCAGTTCCGCTCCGGGAATAGGCGATTGTTGAACCGTTGGGAAGGGTCAGGGTCAAAGTGCTGCCGCTGACAACCGCCGTGCTGGCTTCACCAATTTCGGTGTCCATCAGGTAGTTGATGCGACCCCAAGTATCTCTGAGCCTACGGACCGACTCCTGGCTGGCTTCGGCTTTGATGTTTGAAACAATAACCCTTGCACCGCCGACAAGAATGACACCACCAATCGCTGCGGCAATCAGAAGCTCGATAAGCGTGAAGCCAAAACTCGTTATCACCACGCAACGGTTTGTGGCGGAACGCAGAGAAGGTGTCGAGGGAAAGTTCAGCTGTTTCATAACAAATTAGAAGGTTCCGCCATAGGTACAAGTCCCACCGGAGGTGTCGCTGGAACCAATGCTGATCAGGCCCAGGCCTGGAGAAATCTGAACACAGCGCTTAGGCCCCGTTGAGCCCGTCAGAAAGACCTCAATAACAACGGCACTTCCCAAAGGTGTATTGTCTGCTTGTGCATTGACACTTCCTCTGGGAGTGAATTTGAAGATTGTGGGGCCATTTGGTGAAATTGTCATCGTTTCATTGGTCGCAAACACTGATGATATTGTCAGGGGCGAGTTGGAAAGGCAATTATTAGTGATCTCACTCCCTGTGGCTGCAATCTCAGTGGCTGAAGCTAGTGGAGCGTTACCAATCAAGTCCCCTCCCGTGATGGTGACCTGGCAGGCATTGCCTTTGAGAGAGGCGCGGCGCACAGCTTCCAGCCAGCCCGAGAGCTCCGTGACCACAGTGTTGACCCGCGTGCGGCGCCATTCTGCTCCGCTGATGGAGATGGCAATGCCACTAAGAATGCCCAGGATGGCAACAACAACCATCAACTCGGTCACGGTGAAGCCAGGCTGTCGCTTAGGCATGGCCATCAAGTTAAATTTGCTGGTTCCGATATTGTGGGACACCAAGCAACTGTGGTTGGAGTTAAAGAGACTTGGCGGAGTACTTCTGATGTAGAGGTGTTGGTGTAAGTCACCGTATAACGATGAACAGCAGATTGCGATCCGGTATTAACGGCAAAGGTGATTCCTTCCGTTGCAAGCGAGCCAGGCAAAGTGGCGTTGAGCTCTGTTACAAGATCTGTGATCAGGGTTGTGCCCGAACAGCGAGCTTGAAAGTTGGTGATTCCGTTGGCAACAGAGGGGAAATACTGGATTTTCGTTGGATCTGAGCCTCTGATCACACAGGTGCCTCCCGTGGCTACAGTAAGATCACCACAGGTGAAGCGGTCATTGAGGCGCTGCACCCTTGAGATATCTTGGTCCACAAGCGCTTGAAGCCTGATCCGGGTATTGGTGGATGCGGACATCTGGTTCGTTCGGCTGAACAGCTGTGCGGTGCCCGCCAGCACCACACCAAGCACTACGACAGACACAAGCAACTCCGTGAGGGTGAACCCCTCGCCGGCTTTGGAGTATCTCGCAGGGGTCTCCATCCGGCTGCGCTTGATCCGGGGTGGGCTGGGCTGGGCTGTCATGGTGTTACCTCAACCAATCAGAAGAACCGCATCGACTGGATGGAGCGGGTTACATAGTCAATATATGGATTAAAGGCTGTATCCCATTGGGTTCCGCCTAGCCCCATTAGCTCGACGACGTTGGCGATAACAGTGTCGGGAATTGAGATTGTGTTTTTGCCGGCGCTTTGAAAGTCATTGGTCCAGATCGCTCCGGTGTAATCTGCGGTGCCTCCCATCTGGATGTCTCCATTGGGGAAGTAGAGAAAAAGCTGAAGACTGGTCCCAGAGCCATTTCGAAGTTCTACAACCTGAGTGCCACAGCTTTGGCAACCGAACATGGAGAGGTCTGTCTCCTTTAGTGGAAGGTTTCCGGTGTTGGCTGTGTTGACATGAATGAAGCCGCCGTTGTTGTTTAGCTGAATTGTGTTTTTGCCTGAATTGCCACTTGTGTTGTTTGGGAAGAAGAACCGTACTGGGCCACCGGCTGTGTCAAGGGTAGGATTCTTGGGCCCGCCACCGCTTATCGCTTCAAATCTATTCATTGTGCAATTGATTTCTGCCGGTTTGGCCAATATTGGTAGTGGCAGCGCTAGTGGATCTGCTGTAACGGCGGGTGTACGAGCGCAAACGTTTCCGATTGCAGTGATTTTGGCTGTTGCTGTGGTTGTCCAGGGCCAATAATCAATAGTTGCTGTGTCTATGTTGGTTGCGGTTGTGGGTGCTGTTGAAAGTGTTAGGCTGTCTGAAAGTATTACATTGCAATCTCCGGAACGAATGCCTACGCAGGATGTTGTTGGGGCTGGGGAGGCGGGGGCAGTAAGCGCGTCGGGAAGTGGAATATTAACGACGTTGACGGTATTGTTGTCGAGATTATCTATGCAACCTTTGGTAAATGTAGCAATGCAGGTGACTGGGTCGACCGTTACCTTGCCTTTGCCGGAGATTGTCAAATCACCGCTGTTACTCTCGGCCGCCCCGGCGATGAACCCTGCGCCTGCGGGAAGTGTGCATACCCTCGTGTCGTTGCCGAAAGCATTGCCGAAGGTGCTGTTGATCCCACGTAGGCTGCGATCGAGGCATTTCGGCACCACCTCAAAACTCTTGGTAACCGTGGAGGTTCCCACGATCGTGGAGCCCCGATAGGCAAAGCCTTGAACCGTGAGAGTGATCACTCCTGCTTGAGCCGGAGTGTTTTTGTTGCCAATTGTTACAGAGAATGACCCAGTGGGCGGCAAATTGGGACCAAATGTACCAGTGGTCTTACTGGCAGAATAAACATCTGGAGGAGGATTGCTGCTGCAATTAGAGCTGTTGCAGATCGA